>CAZPWP010000066.1:7965-9718 GCA_964590295.1 uncultured Victivallis sp. | reverse complement strand
CGACATCATATTCCATCGAGTTGCCTTTCCGTTCCCCGAATCCGGGGATGTTTACTTTAAAGTTTACTAAATATAAACTCTGATGGAATAAAATGCAAGCGATGCAGAAAAAATCCGGTCATCGGGAAACGGGACCGGAAGGGGATGGGCGGAGAATCACTCCAGAACTCCGATGAGATAACCGAAGAGGTTGTGACCGTCGTAGAGCAGGGGGACGGGGGCGGTTTTGCGGACGCCGTCGGGTTGCAGATCGGTGCGGATGAACATGAATTCGAGCTCTCCGCCGGAGAAGGGGAGCGGGCGGTCAAGCCGATGAAACGCGGCGAAGGGGAAGGCGCATTCGGCGAAGAATCCGTCGGGAGTTCTGCCGCTGGTGATCCGCAGTGCCGACGGCCGGGCGTCGAACTGCGTGACATGCAGCCCGAGAGTGCGGGAGAAAAAGTGAAGCCCGACGAAGGGCGGCACCTCCGGGGCGGCGACGATCTCCCAGTAGCTGGTGATGCGGCGGCTGCCGCGGAGGAAGAATTCGATGCTGTCGGCCTCGTAGGGGCGCTTCGAATTCAGCTGGATTCCGGTATCTTCGACTTCGGCGCGGAGGTAGAGGTATTGGTCATCGTAAGAGATCATCCAGAGGGCGTTCCCGGTTGCCTTGCCTGGGATGTCGAGCGGAATTTCTCCGCGCAGAATCAGGGCGTCGCTCCAGCGGTCGGCCGGGTGTCTGATGCGCGGGATGGTGACGCGGCGGCGCGGCTCCTTCCAGGCGAAGCCGCGGAGGGCATTCTCCTGAAAGGCGCGGACGGTTTCCCGTGCGTCATCGAGGGTGGCAACCCCCCGGAAGTAGTCGCGCCGCATCCGTTCCGGAATCAGGCGGTGGATTGCCCGGATGACCTCATTGTAGTAGCCGAGGCCGCTGGTGATGAATTCGGCGGGGGTTCCTTTGCCGCGGTGGTAGAATCCGGGGCTCACCGACTGCACCAGTTCGCGGTCTTCCGGCAGGGATACCGGGAGCTCCTCCGCCCCGGCCGCGGCCGGAAAAAAGAGTGCGGCAACCGGGAAGAGAAGGCGTCGATTCATCGAGTTCCTCCAATCCCGAGCAGCAGAAACTCCGTGCCGGAGCTGGCCGGATTCCGCTCGGACAGGAGTGTGATTCTCACGCGGTGCTTTCCGGCCGGGAGATTTTCGGCGACCGGCGCCCAGAACCGTTTGCCGCCCCAGCTCTCCTTGAAGTAGCCGTCGAAAGTACGGGCGGGCCGGTTATCGACCTGTACGCTGATTTTCCCCATCGGAGCCTTGATGCACCACCACGAAACCATCAACCCGGTGCCTTCGAATTCGAGTTCGAGCGTGCTGCCGGGGGAGGAGGCGGACCAGCCGGAGGGATTATTCCCCTTGCGGCCGACGAGGTTCCAGCCGTGGTTCCGCAGCGGGGCGAGCTCTTTGCCTTCGCGCAGGAAACAGTGTTCGAAACGGTCGGAGAAGAGCGGCGCGGGGAGGGGGGCTTCCGCTTCCGATTGCCCCATGCGGCGCGCTTTTTCCAGCATGCCGGTGAGCAGTTTCCCGGCGAAGGTGTGGGCGGCGGGGCGGGGGTGGACCGTATCCGGGCTGAGCTGTTCCCAGCGGAGGGTTCCCGATTTGAGCGCGGGGGCGAGGGCGTCGCGGTAGCTCACCATCGGGAGCTGGTAGTGTTCGCCGAGCTTCTGCTGGAACTCCTGCGCGTTCTTTCGGGTGTTCCACATCATGAAGAGCAGGATCA
>CAZPWP010000066.1:0-7955 GCA_964590295.1 uncultured Victivallis sp. | reverse complement strand
CGGGCTTCTCCTTTTCCGTCAGGATCTGGCGGAGGATTCCCTCATAGGTCCGGGCGTATTCGATCGTCGGATTGTCGTTGACGCCGAATTCGAGAACGATGAGATCCGGCCGGGCGGAGAGCAGGTCGCGGCGCGCCCGCAGCGCTCCGTAGTCGGAGGCGGTGGCGCCGATCCCGGCGTTGACGAGCCGGAACTTGCTGCGGGGGAACTCCTGCTGCAGATAGCGGAGCAGGACGCCGTGATAGCGTTGAGCGGGATCCGGGCAGGCGGCTCCCTGCGTGATGGAGCCGCCGAGCACACCGACGGTCAGTGATTCGCCCCGTTCGGCCTTCTCGAAGAAGCGGTTCAGCCGCTCCCGGTTGCCGAAGGAGACGACGGCGCTTTGCAGCAGCTCCGCTGTCACCTCCGGAATGCCCGCGTCCTGCCGGAGCGTCTCAAGTTCCAGCGTGTCCGCCGTAACGGCGCCGTCTCCTTCTCCGTCGATGGCGACGGCCAGAACGACGCGGGTGAAGGTTTCGCTCCCTTCCGGGAGTTCAAAGTCGGCGGAAACCTCTTGGTAATCCTGGCTCCCTTCCGGAATTTTAATCTGTTTTTTCATCAATTTTATCGTTCCATTCTGTTCATATTCAAGCCGCAGTTCCAGCCAGAACCGTCCTCCCTTGCGGACGATGTTTTCCGTTCGGAACCTGCTTTTCAATCGATATCTGCCGGGGGTAAGATGACGTTCTTCTCCGAGGTTGACGAAGCCCGGCACCTGAATTTTGACCGCCGCCGGAGTCCGATGGCCCGGCAAGAGCTGGAAGTTCTGGCTTGCCCAGTTGATCTGCAGATTGCCCGGTAACTGTTCGCCGATCAGCAGCAACCGGCGACGGCTGTCGCCGGTGATCCAGCCGCTGAGCTGATAGCCGGGGGGAAGGATCCGGATGGCGGGCGGTTCCGGCGCCGGGGCGGAAGCTCTGCCGGTTGCAGAGTAGTTCATCGCCAGCACGGAATAGCGCCGCGGCGTCAGTTGCATCGGGATTTTTTCCTCTCCGTCTGCTTCTTTGACCTGATAGAAAATTCGCGGATTCTTCACTCTCTTCAACGCGAACGGTCCTTCGCCGATCACGCCGGAAGTGGCATAGAGAAAGTTTTTCTGAAGCAGTTCTCTTTCCGCACCGAATTCATACTCGGTCACCAGCCAGACCGGCGGAGTGGGAATGCCGTCGTTTTCCGCAGTGCGCAGCAGGGCGGCGAAGCGGAGGAACTGTCTCCCGTCGCGGAGGAAGTAGCGTGCGGTCGTCTCTGGATCGAACGAGGCGCGTCCGGCGGCGGAGGGATTGCCGCCGTCGTAAAGCCGGACATCCTGATTTTCCGCAACGACCGTGCCGTCACGGGTGAGCATCCGGCGGATGCCGCCGCCGTTGCGCCGGATTTCCGCTTCGAAATGGGGGGAGGAGATTCTCCAGAGCGTGCTTTCATGTCGAACTTCTGCCGGGGCGCGAACCGCCTGATGTTGCGGTAACTGCCCTTTTGCCGGGCGGATACGAAACTCCACCCGCCGGGGATTTTTCCCGTCGGCGAGGCTCAGCGGGCCCGGTTGTACCCAGAAGGCGGCCACGTGCGGTGTCTTCTCCGCTGGAGAGAGATGGCTCAGCAGCATCAGATCGTCATATTCAACTCCGAGTGTTTCCTGGAAGACGATTTCGACACCGCCGTCGGTGCCGAAGAAGCGCAGTACCGGGCGGTTCCAGTCCAGCGGCTTGGCGGTGGCCTGCCACAAGACCGGACTCAGAAACTGGCGGTGCGACCAGGACAGATAGGGCAATGAACCGTGGAAACGGTCGCTGAGCGCCGCCGGGTCGAAGCGGTCGTCCATCAGCCCTTCCGCTGTGAACACCTGCCAGCGGCTGATATTTTTCACCGGCAGCAGCAGTGCGGAGCGCTCTTCCGGGCGATATTTCCCGAGTTCGGCGGCAACGGAAAGTTCGTTCCCGTCAAGCGTGTATTGAACGCTCCCGTCATCGTCCATTTTTGCGGTGACGACGACCGAACTTCCTTCGCGCCGCACCGAAACCCCGGTGGCGCGGGAGTGGTCCGGGGAATCGCCGAACCGGCGGGCTTCGCCGATGTACGGCCCGAATTGCAGCAGGCGGCCGCTCGACTCGTCGATGACCAGCGGCCAGCTGCCGGTCACGGTGACGGTGCCGTCCCGCCGGAGAATTTCCGCTTGCTCCACCGAAACTTCCGGAGTCGGCAGGGCCGGTTCCGGCGGCGTGGGGCCGCCTGTACCCGCCGGACGGAACGAGAAGACCGCGATGCCGTACGGTTCCAGCCGACAGGAGAGTTGGCGCAGTTTGGCAATTTTACCGCGGGTGATCAACCGTCCTCCCATGTTCTCATAGAGTTCGATCTCCGTATCAGGCCGGAAGGCGGTGGAGGCGGGCAGCGAGAGGCGCACGTCGCGGGCGGTCGGCAGAAAACTGACTGCCGCCACCGATTCCGCCCCCGGCATGGTGTGGAGAGCGGTGAATACCGCCGGCCGGGAGTCGACCGCGAGATAATCCACCGTTCCGCGCCGCAGTTCCGGCAGTGCGGCGCGCACCTTGTTGAGACGGGCGAGCAGGGTCCCCCGCCCATCCGAAGCGCCGTGGAGAATCGATGGCATCCCCTGGGCGAGGAACATCATCGCTCGTGCCGCCTGACCGGCCCCTTCGCCCACCCACGAGGTGGACTGCACCGAAAAGGCGTCGTGAATTTCGAGGAACCGTTCGAACAGTGTTCCCGGCGGGGCGGTATCCTTCTGCTCCTGCAGAAAGAGGGCGATTTCGCGGGCGGAGTTTTCCCCGCCGAACCGCTCCAGCAGCAGCAGGAAACGACGGAAATGGAAATCGAAAATCGCATCGCCGTGGGGCACGACGTTCAAACTCGCGGTCTCCGCCAGCAGCGCGCCGTCGGGACGGATGGAGCGGACAACATCCCGGATCTCTCGGGTCAGCTGCGGCCCGGTCCGGCGGTCGTCATCACTGGCACGGGAAATCTCCGGCATCGGAACTTTTCCGCCGGTTTTCGTCAGTTCCGCCTTGAGCCACTGCCGGTCGACGTGTGGCTGATCCTCCCGACGGAAGGTCTCCGGATTGCGCCAGTTGCGGCGGGATAAGCCGCACTGGTCCAGCCGAAAGCCGTCGATTTCGGTTTGTTCCATATAATACTTCGCCACGTTCCGCATGTAGTCGCGCCACTCCCGCGATCCATAGTCATAGGCTTCAGAGCGCCGGATGCGTCCGTCCGGCTCCACTGCGAGCGTCCACGGCGAGAGACCCCGCTGGGCCGCCGTCTTTGCCAGACCTCCATGCGGAATGAGATCCTGCCAGACCCGGAAACGGGCGCGTTTCGCCGCCTTGACGAACTCCCGGTACTCCTCGAAGGTGCCGACCTCCGGGCGGAGCCGGTAGAAATCGGTCGGCAGATAGAGGGCGTCGCTGTAGTAGGGCGGCAGAAGCCAGATGGTGTTGTATCCGAGAGCGGCAATCCGGCGGAGGAGCGGTGTGCCGTCCGCGGCGGAGGCGACACTGCCCAGTTTCGGGGTCGGGAGCGTGACGTAAAGCGTGACGTCGCGAACCCGGTCCGGGCGGTCCGCGGGCGGGAGCATGCCAATGTCGCGGAACCATGCCGCGGGAGCGTTCCGCATTGCGGTTTTCAGCGGCGCGTCAACCACTTCCAGATAGTGCGGCCCCACTTTCTGGGGGACGTTGGGGAAGATCCAGCCGGTGGAGGCGCTGAAGGTGGTCGCCCGGATGGTTTCCCCCAGACTGTGCAGATCGGTGCGGTTCATGTCGGTTCTGCCGTCGAAGGCGAGCATGACCGTGGTGCCGGGAAAAGGTTCCAGAAAGAGAAAATAGCCGTCGAACGCCCCGCGAAGGACGGTGCCTTTCTGCAGGTCGGCAAGAGCGCCGGTGCGGTGCGACTCAAATTCAAAGTCGCGCGCCACCGCCTGATACCCCCGGTTGTCGCCGAAGAAAAGCGCCGGGAAGTAGTAGCGTCCGCGAGGGGGAAAGTAATGGTAGAGCAGGGCATTGGTGAGCTTCTGTGTCCGTTTCCCGGTATTGACGAATTCCAGCGTGCGGCGAATTCGTTTGCCGAGTTCGATCCGTTCTTCGACCCGCCACTCCGGCAGATCCCAGCGGAGCGTCAGCTCGCCGGTCTGCGGCGAAAAAACGTGAGAACTCAGGCGGCGGCTGTCCGGGAAATCGGTCAACGTCAGCTGAAAGGAGTTCAGCCCCTTCGGATTCCGGAGGATCGGCTTCCCCCGGAAGTCGAGTGCCAGCCAGGCGCCGGAGGCAGGATCGATTTTTATGGTCCAGCCTTTGTGCCGGAAGACCAGCGGCGGCGCGGGCGGTTTCGCCTTCTCATACCGCCCCTTGACCGCCTGGATCCGGAGTGTCACCGGCTGGTCGGCCTGAACCCGGATGCTCTGCCAGGCCGGACCGTTCTGCCATGCCTGTACCCCGCTTGCTGTGGCGAAAGCGCCGTTGCGCAGTGTCCACGCTTCCGGAACGCCGTCGGCGTTGCGGCGGGAGAAGTCGCCGTTTTCAATCGTGGTTCCTTTTGCCTCGATGAGCCGGTATTCCACGAAGGCGCGATCCGGTTCCGCCGCCTTGGGGGATTTTACGTAACAGCCGTTCAACCAGAGAACCACATTGCCGCTTTTGCGGGGGATAAACGAAACCTCGAGCGTCTCTGTTGCGTTGTCCGGTATCCCTTTCTTCTGGGCGAACAGGGCGAACGGGCGTTTGGCCGCATCTCCCCATTGAATATTTTGAATGTAGCGGCTGCCGGGAGCGGGCTCCAGCGGAATTTGATTCCCTGTCCCATTGAGATCAAGGCGGATTCCCCATTCTGCCGACAGAACAAGTGTGGTACATAACAAGGCAATGATGTAAGCCGGTTTCACTGGGAGCACCTCATCAGTTCATTGCCGGCATGAAACGCCACTTCTGATCCAGCCCCGGTGCCGGTGCCGTCCGGAGCGCACTCTGGGTGAACCACTCCACGTGACCGTCACCCATCACCATGTTTACGCCACCATTGTGTCGATTGCCGACGCAGGGAAGGGGATACGGGCCGGAATAGGTGCTTTCCGGATAGATGGTCCTCATTTCATTGCTGCTGCTGCTGATCCAGTCGGTGGTGTCGCCGATCATCACTTTGCGCGAGGGATGTCGGACATTTTGAATTTTCATGCGGGCCGGGGAGCTTGTATGATCCCGTATTCCCATCTGCTGATTCCAGCCGTAGCCGATTGCACAGTAGATGGATTCCGCTGTACCGGTCGCGGCAACGACCATTTCATCCGTGAACGACGGACAGCGGAACACGCCGGAGACCAGACGCTGGTCAGAACGGGCTACCAAACCGTCGCTGGAAAGGTTTCCGGTGATTCCGAGACAGGGCGCGAGTTCCCGGGACCAGTAGCCGCTCAATGCGTCGGAGGCTGGGGACATGGAGACCGTCAGGTATCCGTTCTTCTCCATGCTGTACGACAGCAGGGCGGTTCCGAGCTGTTTGAGGTTCGCCGTACAGGCGATCGCCTTGCTCCTCGCCCGGGCTTTGTTCAATGCGGGCAGCAGCATCGCCGCCAGAATGGCGATGATCGCAATCGCTACGAGAAGTTCGATAAGAGTAAATGTATGAATCCAGATGCTCCCATCTCTTTTCATCATGACCTCTCCGTTGCTGGTTACATTATTTCCATCCAATGACGATTCTTGTTTCACGCTCTCCCAATGCAAGAGTGAGCCGATTGCCGCCGGGCTGACTTTGCCCGGCTGTCTCGAACTCCCGGTAGGAGTCCGGGAAGCTCAACTCAAAGGTACACGGTTCCTTCCGGCGGCTCCCGATGACGAAGAAATCCGCCTTTTCTCCGGCGAGACGGCTGCATTCAAGCGCCTGTGGCGGCATCGTCTCCACGACCGGGTGTACCCCGTGGCGGATGGCAAAATCGCGGATCTGATCCATCGTGTCGGCGTCCTCGCCTTTCCGCTGAAGCCCGAGGGTGACATAGCTTCCCCAGAGTTCCGTTTCGCCTTTCCCGAACTTGTTCCGCACGACCGTGACGTGCCGGTTGTTCCGGGCGAGCTCTTCCCCGGTGGTCGGATGCAGATACTGCAGATGGCGGTAACTGCGCGCCTTCGCCAGCCGGACCGGTTCAGCGAAGGCGACGAAATCCTCTTCGCAACAACCGAAGAGTTCATCGAGGCCGTTGCCGGGAACGGCATTACGAAGATAGACGTGGTCATCCAGCCAGCCGCAGCGGCCGTCGGCCCACAGCGCGCCGCCGTCGGCGACAAACTGCCGGAGAAGCTGCGCGGTCTCCCGGGAAATCATCTCCACCTGCGGTACGAACAGCACCTTGTAACGCTTCAATCTGTCAAGCGTGAGCTCGGTGATGAAATCCACCTCGATGTTGGCCCGGTTCAACGCCTTGTAACAGCCGTAGACCGCGTCGTTGTGCTCGTCGCAGATGCCGGGAATGTGCGGTTTGTTCCGGAACTGCTGGAATTTGAAGTTCCGCGCCGCCATCGAGGCGAAGATCGCCACTGCCGCCGAAGGACGTTCCACTCCGGCCAGCACTTCGCGGTGGCGTTCGACGTCGATGGCGAACCGTTTTGCCGCTTCCGAACGCTCCGTCGGCGCGCCGTCCTGCGCCCGCCGCAGGCTGAATTCGCCCACCTCCATCATGCTCGAACGCCACGCCTGCCACTCCCAGAAGAGCACACCGCGCAGTCCGCGACCGAGCGCATGATAGAGCGTGTGGGTGATCTCCTCCGGAGACGGAGTGTAACAACATGCATGATAAAGCGTTGTGCCTGCCTGCAGTTCTCCGATCCAGGCGTCGCGCCCCTGCGCCCAGCTCCGTACTTCGTCGATGCAGTAGAGGTAGGTGGAGAAAAAGTTTTCCGGCACATCGTGGCTGAAAAAGTGGTGCGACGGATGCACCGAGAGGCTGATGCTTTCCATCTCCCGCGCCAGCGCCCACTCGTTCAAGCCGCAGTGCAGACTGTTGCTGAGCGGCGTCGCCGGGTTCGCATGGGTCTCATGAACCGGGTCGATGCTTCGCACCGTGTCGCGCAGCCAGACGATATTTCCCCGGATGTTGTCGAAAGTGAACGCATGCCAGTCCGACTCCATCGGCGAAATGCGCCCCCGGCTGCCGAATTCGAAGGCGTCGGCGATCCACTCCGGCGTCAGTTCGTCGAGCGAATCGACGCAGGCGGTGGTGAAAACCTGAAATTCACCGAGCCACGCCGCTTTCAACGCCTCGATGGTCGAATATTTCCGCTTCAGCCAGAGGCAGAACTTCTTCAGCGTCGCCGGGCAGCGGCACGGTGGACTGGTCGGTTCGTTCCAGAGGTTCCAGATCGCCAGCGCGGGGGCGTTTTTGTAACGCTCCACCGTGTCGCGCAGAAACTCCTCCATCGGTTCGGCCACCTCCGGGCGGTCGAAGCAGGGATAACGGCGGCTCCGGTCGTCGATCCCTTTCGCCAGCAGATCCTTCTGCAGCCAGAGCGGCAGGTAGAGACCGAAGGTTTCCATCACCTTGAGTCCGTATTTATCCGCCGCTTCGAAGAGAATGTCGTGCTGGCGATACTCCCGCATCCCCCGGCGCGGTTCCACCTTCTCCCACCAGATGAAGGAGCGGATGACGTTGAAGCGGTTGTCGCGGATCCGCCGCATGTCCTCTTCGATCTCTTTTGCTCCGTAATTGGGGTTGAGCCAGTACATCGCTCCCAGCATGAACTCTTTCATCGTAACAATCCTTTCCGAAATGATTCGTATGCTCCGTACAATGCCGCATCCTCCTCCAGCTCCGCTTTTCGCAGCGGCAGTCCGGCCGGAATCGCTCCGAAAAGCGCCAGATCGCGCCCGATGCCGCCGCCGCCGAGGAAATGCTAAAAAAGATAGGGGCCTTGCGC
>CAZPWP010000065.1:0-9745 GCA_964590295.1 uncultured Victivallis sp. | reverse complement strand
TTTCCGGCAGTGAACTTTCCATGCATTCAAAATGAACCACGGAATTTCCGGAAACGATCAACCGAGAACTTCCAGGGATTCCTTGAGGAAGAAATGAGGAGAAATCCTTTTGGACTTGAAAAATAGAATTCCATGTGCTATTATGAGCCAGGGCAAATCAATGCTCATTGACAAGACATCCATTCCTTCACAAAATTTGGGACAATAACGAGATTTCAATTCGGATCAAGGGAGCCAATTCACCAGCTCGGAGTTTGTAGCGGAACTCCGGGCTCATGGCATTCTGATCAGCATGGACGGGCGGGGACGTTGTTTGGATAATGCAAAGATGGAGCGCTTCTGGTGGGCGCTGAAATATGAGGACATCAAACTTAAAGAGTATGTCAGTTTACCGCAACTTCGCTTCGGGGTGCAGCATTATGTGAACTTTTACAACACCAGGCGGATTCATTCGGCTCTCCAATATCGAACGCCGGATGAAGTCTATTTCGGCACTTGTAATCGGCAAGCAATGGGATATAGTAACTCAAAGGCTTTTACACCAATCTTTCAATAATAATGTTGTCCAAGCGGGGGGAGAAGCGCAAATGTCGCAGGAGAAGTCTTATCACACGGCAGAGTCAGGCGTCGAAATCATGTACGGCGCGCTACCGGAGTTTCAATGTCCCGAAAATGCGGATTGATGCAATCCCGGTTTTATCCTATCAATCACGGAGGTGCTATGCAGATTGAATTGCAGTTTTCTTCTTCCGGGGAGAATGTACTCTCATTCAACTATCAGTACAAACTGGCTTCCGCACTTTACCGGACGCTGACCGCTCGGGCGCCGGCGCTGGCAAAGGAGTTGCACGACGGAACCCAGCGCAGCCGGATCAAACTCTTTGTATTTTCGCTCTTCAACAGTGAACCGAAACCGGAAGTGGTGAAACTGCCGGACGGACGCAACGGACTGAAATTCGGGAAACGAGCCTGGATGCGATTCGGTTCCATCTGGCCGGAACTTCTCTATCAGATGGCCGATGCGCTGCAGCAGGCCGGTGAGTTGAACATCTGCGGGCAGAAGTTTCATCTGGAATCGCTCGAAATGGTCAAGAGCCCGGAGTTCCGGCCGGAGATGGTCTATCGTCCGTTCGGACAGGCAGGATTTATCGTATGTCCTTTCAAGAAAGCAGGAAAGACCCTCTATCAGATGCCGGATGACTCCGAGCCGGGAATTCCCTCCTGCCGTGAACTCATCGCGGGGAACCTCAGGCACAAACTTCTGCGGCTGCGGGAGATCCGCCCTGACATATTTGAAAATATCATGTCGATCGGCAACCTGAGCGCGGACGCGGTGTCGGAGCTGCCGATCCGGGTGGAATTCCTGCCGCTCTCGGAAACGTGCGCCTACCGGACACGCCTCGTGCAATTTAAGGGAGTGAACATCCGCGGATTCCGTGCGCCCGTGCGGATCACGGCACCGGAAGCGGTCCACCGGATCGTCTGGGAAACCGGTGCGGGCGCACTCAACTCAAGTGGCTGGGGCATGATGGAACTCGGGAGGCAGTAAGATGTTGCTGAAACGGATGGATGAGACGATTACGCAGGGCCTTTACGATCTGGACGCGGGACCGCAGGAGGTGAACGCCTATGTCGCGGAGCCGTCGATGGGGGACGGCGTAATCCACTGGGAGATCGTCGCAGGCGGGATGGTGCCGCGCAGTCTGCTCCACTACGACGACACCCCGGACGCAAGCGTCAAATTCAACAGCAGCTGGAGGGACTTCTACGCCTCGGGCGCGGCGTTCGGAGAGAGATCGCTGTACAGCGGCAGTTCGACCTTTTTCGGCGGCGGCAAGCCGAACTTCGGCGGAGTTGCCAAGGCGGCGATTTATCTGCGCTATTCGGCAGGTTTCCAGAACTGGCTCGAAGCGTTTGATCCTGAGACGGCCGACCGTCTCAGGGAGGAGATTCCGGCATTCGAGGCGATGATGGGAAACGCCAGGACGAAAAAGCTGCCGACCGTCTGGCATAAGTTCAAGGCGCCGCGCGACCAGTGGCCGCTGGTGAGCATCTGCCGGTTGAGCAACGGGAAACAGCTCGTGCTGTGGCTTCTGGCGGACGGGACAGATGACTGGACGCTTGACGAACTCGAGATCGACGCGGCGCGTTCCCGGGAAGTCATGGGATTTCTCGTGCCGCCGGAAGTGGCGGATCTGGAGCTGGTTGCCGAGGAGTTTCAGGCAGGAAGCGGACTCGGGCGCAATGCGTTCGGGAAAGAGTACAAGCTCGATGCGATCCGCCACTCCGAATTCCACCGGCTGCTGGGCGTGATCCCGGAGAATTCGATCGACACCATCCGCGGACTCTGGGCCAACAAACTCGAGTATCGCGTGAAAGTCGCGCCGTCTCCGGATACTTCAACGCTGCTGTTTCTCCCGGAAAAAGATTGTCCCTACAGCGAACTCAAGACGATCATCGATGCGGAGAACAACAAGAAAACGCTCTATTTCGAGAAGAAAAAAAAGAAAAAGGCGGCAGCATCTGCAAATGATGACCTGGAAAAAATTCAGGTTACTTCGCCGAGCATCATTCCGACCATACGCTCCACGACGGTCTTTCTGACCAATCTGGAGGGCAGTACCAAGAAGAAACGCATTGTCCAGCAGATCTTTCCGTCGGTTTCGCTGGAGTATTTGCAGTACCTCAACGCGGAGTTGCTCCGCCTCTCCTCCGATTCTCCGCCGCTGCAGTATATTGTGGTCAACTACATGAAGCAGGCGCTGACCGGACAGGAGAGCGACACGCCGAGCGTCTATCGCTACTGGACGGAGATCTTCACCCGGGCGCTGCAGAAACAGTTGATCTCCGGTCGCGAGGCGTATCTGAATTTTCAGCGGTTCTGCAAGAGCCAGAGCGCTGAAAAGTTGATCGAAAAACTCGGAGCACGCAACTATTTCCAGTTGATCGGCAAGCTGTTGCGGCTTCAGCATCTGATCGCGACGGCCCGGACGGAACCGGAACGGCTGCGAAAGAACGAATTTCAAATGGAATTATCCCGGATCGAAAATTTCCACGACATAACAACAGGAGTGTTCGGCATGAGAAATTCAAGCAATTCCCCCACAACGCAATCGCTTCTCGGAGAGGCGGATGAGCTGTTGCGAGACTACGAGAGAAGCAAGTTTGAAAACTTTCTGCGCCTGGCCTGGTCCGGTGTGCCGGAAGAGGATTTCGCCGTCTTTGCGCGAGGCGCGCTGACCGGAATGCTGCTGCATGACCTCTGCTGGATGGTTCAGCAGCAAGGACGCTCGTTCTCCGCGACGCAGGGGCGTCATCCGTCTCGTTTGCGCGGCGAGGAGCTCTTCCGGGTGTTCGAGAAAGGAATCGGACTGCTCATGAATCTGGACAAGGAACAGCTCTTCAACTGCCGGCTGCTGCCGTTCCTGAAGTCGCTGGGTCCCGAGAGCCGCCGGGATGCGTTCAATTCCGGCCTGATTTGCGGTATGGTCTACTTCGAGAAGAAAAACGATAACAAGCAAGAAGAGGTGAATCATGATTAAAGTCAACTCCACGCTCCCCGCCGCCGGAAACGCCTACATCCTGTTCGGTTTTGAAGCCATCCAGGCGCGTCCGAATCTCGACCCGTACAGCAGCACGCTGCGGATGCACGATGAAACCGGCCAGGTATTCACGAGCGACGTCCACATCAAACATCATGTCCGTCGCGGCCTCAAAGCCTGTGCGATGGCGGAAAATCTGCCGCACGCCGCGGAAACGATCTTTTATGAAAAAGAGGACGAAGAGGGCAATCCCTGCAATTTCAACCTGCGGCTGGAAAAGATCCGCAAGGCCGCCGGAATTGAAAAACCGGATATGAAAGATGCGCTGTACAACACGCTCGACCTGCCGCTGTTCGGCTACGTTCACGCAGTCAAACAGGAGAATTTCAACGTGACGAACGCGGCGAATACGCTGTTCCGCCCGGTTACGTTCCACGATTGCGAGATCTACTCCCTCGGCCGCAACAATGCGTTCCCGACTGTGGATAAAGAAACGAAGCGCATCCGGGAATCGACCGGGTCGGCCACGGTCGATTCGCTGGAGTACGGCTTCTTCCTCGCGCTCTGGGAGATCAATCTCAACATGCTGCGGATCAACGCCTCCGGCAACAAGCTCATCAGCTGGGAACAGGGCGGCGGGGCGAAATGGCTCGAACTGCTCGCAAACGGCATGTGGCGTGCCTACTCCAGCGACCGTTTCCCGTCATTCACGCAGCGTTCGCAGTTTGCGCAGTTTGTTCTGGGCTGGCTGCCGACCGGCGACGTCAGCTACGCGAACCCGGCGTCGCTCTACGACCAGCTCGAAGAGAAGCGGATCAAAACCCACTCCGGCGCGGTCGCCGCACTGGAAAAACTCCAGCCGGGCTACCTCGCCGGCTGGGACTGCCGCAATGAAACCGTCTTTCTCAAACATCAGGCGGCCAACTTCCCGGTGGAGCTGCCGGGAGCCGGAGCATGAGCATTCTGATCTTTGAACTCAGTGGCGACATGGCGTTGTGGCGCAACGTCTACGACTCCATGGGCAGCTACTCCTGTCTAGGCCCGGCGCCGAGCAATCTCGCGGGAATCTGCGGGGCGGCGCTCGGCTTCGCCTCGCCGCGCTCGCAGGCCGCGGGAGAACAGGAGGCGAAAGCGCTCAAACTCCTGGACAGAAAAGGGATGCCATGGCCGGTATCGCCGGAACTTCTCGCCTGGGAGGAGGCGAACGACTTCCGCGTCGCCTGCCGCTGGGCCGGGGAAATTCCAATGCGCGCGCCGTGGAACGTCAACGGCTGCAAAGAGATCGGGAAAGGAGAAAATCTGCGGATCCAGCAGCAGGTGATTCTCGACCCCGTCTATGAAGTCGCCGTACAGCTGCCGGATCCGGAGGCGAAACGCCTGGCCGCAGCCCTGAGGACTCCGGCGTTTCCGCTCTCGCTCGGTGCGGCGTTCTGCCGGGCGATCGTGCGGCGGATCCGGCTCGCCGGGACGCTGCCCGAATCTGCCGACTGGGCGTTCCGGATCGACGGCATTCCGCTCGGGGAAGCGGTTCCGTTCTCCCGGCATATCGTGAATCCCGAAGAGTGTTTCGAACGGATCGAGAGCGACGGTTACTGGGTTTACCCGACGGTGGAACATCCCGGGGTAAAACAGGATAACCCGTTCGTAAAAGGATGGATCCGCAAGGAAAAGGAGGCTGCGGATTGAAACTCTTCAGCCATGGGGAGAACTCCGATCTGCGCGAACATCTCGCGGAGGTCATGACCGCCGCGGAGACGCCGGAAGAACGGATCATCTGCGCCTGCCACGACCTCGGCAAAGCGACGAAAGCGTGGCAGGCGTACATCACAGGGAAGCTCCCGGAGTCGCCGCACCATCACGCCGCGGCGGGCGGGGTGTTTGCCGCATTGCTGCTGCTCGAACACGGCGGCGACGAGTCGGCGTACTGGGCGCTTGTCGCACTTCACGCAGGCGCGGCGCATCACACGATGCTGCAGCAGCTCGGGACCATGCAGCTGAACGATCTTCCGGCGGTAGCGGGAGACGCGCAGGCGAAAGCGTTCGCGCTGGACCGGGATTCCGGGATCGCATCGCTGCTCCCGGAGCTGCCGGCTTCCGTGCTGGAAGCGGCGTGGCGCCGTCTGGAAAGAATCGCTCCGGCGGGGGCTGAGGAGGCGCGGGGAGAGTTCAACCGGGTATGCCGGACGCTCCCGCCGGAACGACGGCTGCGGGCCTATCTGCACAGCCGGTCGCTGCTCGGTCGGCTCTGTCTGCAGGATCACCGGTCAGCGGCGCGGCAGTCGGGGAAGGAGATCGAAGTCTCTTCATGGCGGAACGCATTCCCGGATCGGGAGTTCCAGCCACGTCCGCAGCGGGAGTTTTCCGGTCATTCCCGGATTGCCGAACTCCGGACCCGACTGCGGAACTCTTTTCTGGAGGCGGTCGAAGAGGACGGAATCTTCTACTTCATCGACGCCCCGACCGGACTCGGCAAAACCGAAGCGATGTTGCGCGGGGCGGAAAACCTCCTCGCGCGAGGAAATTTCCGGCGAATTGTCTTCGCAGTGCCGCAGGTGTCAGTAGCCGATCAGGTGTTTGAGGATTATTTTTCCAAGTGTGACGCCCAGATCTGGAATTACCGCCGTCGCGAATCGCATACCGCTTCCGGAGAAGCCGCCGAAACGCGGCGCGGCAATGGAGCAGACGCTGAAGCACTTGAAATCGAAGAACATCCATTCCACAGTTCCTATAATGTAACGACATTCAATCAGGTGCTGCTCGCGATGTGCCACCCGGCCCGGAACCGGTGCATCCGTGGACTCGGGCTGCATGACGCGGTCGTGATTCTGGATGAATTTCATAAACTGCCGCAGGTGATTCTGCCTTTCTTCTTCCGGGCAGCGCGGGAGTATGCGACAGAGAATCACTGCCGGTTCATCCTCGGCTCGGCGACACCGCTGGAACCGTTCCCGTTCTGGAACTTGCAGGATTCGAAAAGAATCCCTGCCGCTGTGACCGAACCGGTCTACAGCGCTCCCGAGATCGACAACCGCAGGCTCTATCGGAGTCTGGGCGCCCTCACCGTCGATGAACTCGGAGAAAAGATCGAGGCATTCCACGCCGCCGATGATCGGAATCTGCTCGTTGTGGTCAATCTGATCGGACGGGGGAGTTGGTCGCTGCGCCGTTTTTTCGACCGGAAGTTTCAACCGTGGCGCCAGCTTGAAGAGCTTCGCGCTCCGGGGAGAGAGCGGATCATCGTCTGGCTGGACGGGCTCGTCCCGCCGGGCTTGCGCCGGGAGCTGGTCCTTGCCTGCCGCGAGGCGATGAAACTGCGCCCGGTCACGCTGATCTCAACCCAGATGGTTGAAGTCGGCGTCGATCTCGACTTCGACGCGGCGCTGATCGACTATCAGGGAATCGCCGCAACGATTCAGCGGGGCGGCCGCGTCGGCCGGAACGGGAGGCCGGAACCATGTGAGGTCAATGTATTTACCTTGATCGACGATACCGGAAAAAGCTCCCGGGAACGACTTCTTGATGTGCAGGCGAAATACGACTCCCGATTGAAAATCATCCCTTTCGACCAGATTTACAGCAGGGAGACCCATTTCCTCTCCCTCGAAGAGAAGTTTTTCCGGAACTGGAAAGCGGAAACGACATTGCGAGACTCCGATCTGACAGCGCAATTATCTGATATTCAACGCAAAATATTCTCCCGTCTTACCGTAACCGGGTTGCTGGAGAAATGGTTGTTTCTCTCCGAATTCCAGCCGCAGGCGCTCGGCTGCACATTCGAAAAAGCGCAATGGGTGGCGGAACTCTTCGACTCCGAGAGCGGAAGTGAATTGATTCTGGTGGAGTCGCAGGAGATCCTTGACCGGCTTTCCCTGCTGAACCGCCGAATCCAATCCAACGAGAGCACCCCGGAGGAACGCCGGGAATTTCTGGCGCTTCAGAGCGACCGGAAGATCGCGCCCTCATCGGCCATCCTCCCGGAACTCGGACTCGGCGAACCCGTCGGGCTGATCTCGTGTCCGGACGAATTGCCGGTCTATCTGGTGGATGCGATGATTCTGTGAGAGGTGCGTCATGGAATTTACGGGCACTGATTTGAACTATCTTCACGTCTGCCCCCGAAAGCTCTGGCTTTTCCGGCACGGGATCCGGCTCGAACAGGGAAATGAGCTGGTCCAGCTCGGCATCCTGCTCGGAGAAGAGAGCTTTTCCCGGCAGAAGAAAGAGATTGCCATCGGCGAAGCCGGCGTGCTGGACTGGGCCGATTTCAAAGACGGCGTGATCCATGAAACCAAACACGGCAAAGCCCCCGACAGCGGAGATGAAGCACAGGTGCGTTATTACCTCTACTACCTCAACGCCCACGGAATCCGGGCAGATCAGGCGGTCATTCACTACCCGAAAAAACGGGAAACCGTGACGGTGAAATGGAGCGAAGAGGCCTCCCGGCTGACTGAAGCTGATCTGAAAACCTGTGAAGCGGTTGTTTCCGGGCCGATTCCGGCTGCGGAACGCCGTCCTTACTGCAAACATTGCGCTTATGAGGAGATGTGTTTCGTATGAATCTCTATCTGACCAGAGCGGGCCGCCTCCGGCGACAGGACAACACTCTGCGCTTTGAAACTGTTTCCCTAGCTCCGGAGGAAGAATACCCGGAGCAGGAAATCGAAAGCGGTGAACTCGACGAAAAAACCGCCGCCGCAGTCAATATTCTGCCGGTGGAGAGCATTGAAGCGGTCTATGTCTTCGGGGAAATCACCTTGAATTCAAGACTCATCAACTTTCTGAACAGCAGAAAGATACCGATTCATTTCTTCAACTGGTTCGGACATCATACCGGGACACTGCTGCCGCATGCGGAACAACTCAGCGGAGATCTGGTGATCCGGCAGGCGGAGGCGTACCGGAATCCGGAGGAACGGCTCACCATCTGCCGGGCACTGCTCGAAGCGACGTTTCACAACATCCGGTCGGTCCTGCTCTACTACCAGCGCCGGAAAGGAGGATTGGAAGAGGCGGTCGAAACGGTCGAACAGCTTGCGGGACGGTTGTGCGAACTCTCGACGCCGGAAGAGTTGATGGGGATGGAGGGAAATGTCCGGCGCATCTATTATCAGGCCTGGAGCGTCTGGCTCGGAGACGCGGGGAAACCGTTCAAACGGGTTTATCATCCGCCGGACAACCCGCTCAATGCGCTGCTTTCGTTCCTGAACAGTCTTCTGTATACGGCCTGCGTAAGTGAGCTTTACCGGACGGCATTGTATCCGGGAATTTCCTATCTTCATACGCCGCAGACCCGCCGCTTTTCGCTGGCGCTGGATCTGGTGGAGCCATTCAAGCCGCTGATTGTGGATCGTCTGCTGTTCCGGCTCTGGGGATGCCGAATGGTCGGAGACCGGGACTTCCGCAGACACAGCAATGGTTTTCTTCTGACGGATGAGGCGCGCCGGAAAATTCTGCAGGAGTGGGATCAGGAGTTGCGCCGGACGATACAATGTCCGGCCTTGAACCGTTCGGTCTCCTACCGTCAGTTGCTGCGGCTGGATTGCTACAAGCTCGTGAATCATCTGTTGGAGGGGCGGGAATACAAACCTTATCGGATGGAGTATTGAAATGTACCTCATCATCGTCTACGATACGGAACATGATAACTGCGCCAAGCTGCACAAACTTTTGAAGAAACATCTCTTCTGGAATCAGAATTCCGTGTTCGAGGGGAGTGTAACGCGAGCTCAATTTGCACGGATCAAGAGATTGCTGAATGACATCCGGGTGCAAAACAGTCATATCACGTTTTACTCCATTGATAGTGAAAAACTGCTGCACCGGGAGGAGTTGGGAGAAGCCAGAGGAAACACGTCAAACATTCTTTGAACAGCGGTAATTTTGTGGTTACATTGATTTAACTATTTCATGGGAAAGAATTTGCACGAATGAATACCGACAGAAAATCCGCAGACACGGAGCTGACGATATTCGGGTTGTTTGACAATTACAATATTTGATTTTTTTCATGGAGAATGCTATATTATTCAAGGAGTTCCGCAAAAGAACGCCAAATCATTGAAATCCGAGCAAACGACCGCAGCTCTGCAGCCATTTGCACGGTCCCCCTCCCACCCTAGTGGATTAGAAACACGACAGCCAACGCTTCCCGGCAAATGCACCTCCGTGTCCCCCTCCCACCCTAGTGGATTAGAAACACG
>CAZPWP010000064.1:0-9769 GCA_964590295.1 uncultured Victivallis sp. | reverse complement strand
GATAACGTCCGGAAAATTGCGCACATTTTGGGAGGAGGCACTTGAAAAAGGGCCTGTTTTCTGAATTGATTATGTGAACAAACTCCAACCAAAGAAAGGAAAACAGGCCATGGAAAGTGCAGCACAGGAAAACGAAAGGTTTTGTCCCAAATCTTGTGAAGGCGAAGATTGTTTCCGGCAGTGAACTTTCCATGCATTCAAAATGAATCACGGAATTTCCGGAAATAGTCAACAGAGAACTTCCAAAGATCCCTTGAGGAAGAGATGAGGAGAAATCCTTATGGACTTGAAAAATAAAATTCCATGTGCTATTATGAACCAGAGCAGATCAATGCTCATGGACAAGACATCCATTCTTTCACAAAATTTGGGACAATAACGATAATCAATAGGTTGACATTTATAGATTTTGACGATATTTTTTAGATAAAATGATTATTTGCCGAAAGGGGCATCACTGTGAACGAGCTGGTTTTCTCCTACGCCGGGGCGGATTGTCAGAAACAGACCACCGTCCGTCACTCCCATCGCGGCTGCGAACTGCTCTATGTCGATTCCGGAAGCTGTACGCTGCTGCTGCCGGGAAATTCCGCTCTCGCCGGACAGTCCGGCAGCGTCTTCCTGCTGCCCGCACACACCCTGCACGAACGGCACAATCCGGTCGAATGCCGCACCTGTTACGCCGTGTTTGAAACCGATTCTCCGCTGTTCGACTCCGGCACGCGACGGATCGAAACCGGGGGGGATTTCCTGATCCGGCAATGGTTCAACTGCCTGCCGGAGCTGAACAACAGTTATGAGGCGGAACAGGCGGGCGCACTGATCCGGACCATTCTGCTCCGCCTCGAACGGATCGAACAGCAGCAGCGGGAGGAGGAGACGCTCCACCCCGGATTGAAGTGCGCCTGCGACTATCTGAAAGAACATTGCCGCCGGGAGATCTCCATCGGGGAACTGGCGCGCCACGCCGGCGTCAGCCAGAGCCACCTTAATCTTCTCTTTCGACGGAAGTTCGGAGTCGGACCGCAACATTATCTGCTCGATCTGCGCATGAAACTCGCCCGCCGCCTGTTGCTGAATCCCTATGAGCGGATCTCCGATGTGGCCGAACAGTGCGGGTTTCATGACATTCACTACTTCACCCGCTGCTTCAAGGCGTTCCACGGGGTGCCGCCGGGGCTCTACCGCCGCAGCCCCTCCCGGTTCGCCGATGCCGAGTGCCGTCCCGCCGCCGTCGCCGCCGCCCGCCGCTTTCCTGGGAAGCGATCCGCGGGCGGCGCCGGTCAGGGCTGAGCGGATTCCGGCTCTTCCCGCAGAGCGACCGAAGGAAGAGAAGCGGAGACGGCGCTTGCAGTCGCACGCGGCCGATGTATCGTATCTTCAGCATTTTTTTCTGGAAATATTCAATCCGCAGAAGAAGCGTGAGATGATCTCTGGGAAATGGTTTCGCTTCTCCGTTGCTGTTCCGGCGGCGCTGCTGTTCGCCGGCTGCGCTTCCAGCGAACGCATGGCCCGGATGTCCAGCGTTCCGGGCAGCTGCGAAAAGCCTCGCCGCGAACGGGCGGCCGGATTTTCCGCAGCCGATGCCCGGAATCAACTCCCGGCGCTGGATGAGTCGCTGATCAACCTCCGGCCCTTCTTCTATCGGAACAATCTCTACACTTCGATTCTCCGGCCGATGATCGACAGTGATCCCTATGGATTCGCGGTGCGGCCGTTTTTCAATCAGGAGGGGAACGAGTATTCCATTCTGTTTCCGCTCTGCGCCTGGAACCGGTCAACGGCGACGGCCGGCCGGTGCACGCCCGTCCCGCCGGATCCGGAATCCACCCTGTCTTGTGAACGTTCTCATGGGGAGAGAACATATCCCCGGAATCGGAAATGTCAAGTTCCCCGATGCCGGAACAGCGCCAGCAGCAGCAGCGCGACGACTTCGGCGAGGAAGAAGCGGGGCAGATGATTTCCTGCGAAGAGGGCGGTCCCGAAGAGCAGGGAGCCCAGGACCCGCGACAGCCCGTAACCGCCGTAAAAGAGGGTGCCGCTGAACGCCATCGCCATCGTCTTGTTGCCCGGCGCGGCCAGGTTCATCATCTCCGCCGAAGCGATGACCGAGATTGCCGCGGTGACGAAACTGTGCAGTGCGAGGGCGAATCCGGCGGCGGCAAGTTCTCCCGTGCTGTCGGTCCGGACGGCGAGGAGAATCAGCACCGCCGCGATATACGCGCCGTGCAGCAGCACCAGCAGCCGGGAAGTCCGGAAGCGGCGGAGCAGGTGCGGCATCGTCCGGTATCCGGCGAGCATTCCAGCGAGACCGACCGCCGAAAAGAGGATGAGGAGATTATCCGCCACCTGCAGTCCGGTTTTGAGGAAGAGCAGCGCCGCCGGAACCGTCGCATAGCCGAAGAGGTTCAACCCGAAGAGGTAGAGTGAAAAGTTCCGCAGCGGCCGGTTGGCGAGGGCGCACTTCAGCCCGGCGGAGAGCTGCGGGACCTCCCGCACCTGGAGCG
Organism: uncultured Victivallis sp.; assembly: GCA_964590295.1. Lineage (GTDB taxonomy): Bacteria > Verrucomicrobiota > Lentisphaeria > Victivallales > Victivallaceae > Victivallis. The sequence goes on along the minus strand of CAZPWP010000064.1, from coordinate 7,262 downwards.
GGTATTCCGGGATTCGCCGGATCCAGAAAAGCCGCCCGCAGAAGAGAATGCCGGAGGCGAGAAGAATCAGCTGCAGCCGTTCGATCGACGGATTTTTCCCGGCCGCCGCCGCCGCAAGGCAGAGAAAGAGCACTCCGCTCAACTGGTGGCAGAAGCGCATCCGGCTCAGATAGGGGGTGCGGCGGCGCGGCGGCAGAAAACTCTCCAGCAACGGGAACCAGGTGGCGATGAAGCCGGTGAGACAGAAGGCGGTGAGCGCGATGGCGCCGATCAGCACCGGTATCGCCGCCCTGCCGAACCAGGGGGCGGCGACGGCGAGAAAATAGAAGCAGGAGGCAGAGGAGCAGGCGATGGTGAGCAGCCGCCTGCCGCCGCAGCGCACCGCCAGCGCCGCCATCGGGATCAGCAGCAGGCCGTTGAAGAGCGGCAGCAGCGAGGTGGTGAGCATTGCGAGTTCGTCTCCGGCGCCGAGCCCGGCGGCGAAGAGCAGGATCACCGTGCTGTCGGTGAGTACGACCTCTCCGGTGAAGCCGCAGCAGGAGGAGAGGATCGCTTTCCACTCCGATTTTCGTCGTTCGTTCATGATTTCATCCGGATGGAGCCGTTTTCCACCGGCCGCACTTCGACCGACGTGTGAATCGGACTGCGCTTCTTCATCATCGGCCGGCAGTATTCCGCCCATTCCAGCAGGTTCTGAGAACGGAAGCCGATACAGTCGAAGTGGCAGGCCAGATGGGCGAACCGCTGGTCCTGCTGGTGGTCGAAGGGGAGCGCTCCGATTCTGGAGTAACGTTTCGGCTCCGGTTCGAGCAGTTTACGCCGGCAGGTGTCGGCGTACTCCCCGGCGAGGAAGAGGATGCTGTCGGGAAGTTGGTCCGCCGTGTCGAAGCAGTGGCGCAGGAGCGGCGCGGTCTGTTCCTCCCGGCGTTCCGGAATGAGGTCGATCCGGCAGTCGGGATCGAGATTGACCACCCGGTAGGCCGTCATCGCGTTCACGCCGATTTCGCGGAAATTGACGTTGAGGCTGCCAGTTCTGCGTTCTATCGTCACTTCCCGACACACTCTCCCCGCAGGATCTCCGCCAGCCGGGGCGAGAGGATCTCCCGGGAATCGTCGTCGACCAGACTGAAGCGGTTGCCGTCGTTCGGCGTGCTCAGGTAGTTCCAGGCACACCACGGAATCTCATGCTCCTCCAGGAGGCCGATCAGGTCGGCCATCCAGTTTTCCCGGTATTCCCGCCGGCAGTGGCGGATGGTGCCGAATTCGCCGCACCAGAGGAAGGTTTCCGGATGCTCCCGCCGGAATTCGAAGACCGGCTGCAGCGTCTTCGCCAGATAGGCGCGGTCGATCCGGTCGAAGCCGTCGTACCGGGCGGGATCGCCGCCGACCAGCTCCTGATACTCCCGGTAGGGGGCGGCATCGCCGGGGTAGCACATCTTCCGGTTGTAATAGAGCGGTCCCGGCTGAAACACTCCCTGCTGATGGGTGAATTCAAACGGTTCGTAGCAGTGGAAGGTGCAGGCGACTGCCGGATCATCGAACCGGGGGAGGGAGGCCAGCGCCTGCGGGCTGTTCCAGCAGATGCCGCCGACGATGATCTTCCGGCCGGGATTGAGCCGGCGGATCGCCGCGATGGTCCGTTCTGCGAGCGAATTCCACTGGTCCGGCGGAACGTCCCGCACCTCGTTGAGCAACTCGAAGGCGACCGTGTCCGCTTCGTGCCAGCGCCGTTCGATCTCCAGCCAGAGGACGATGAAACGCTCCTGAAGCGCGGCATCCTCCAGCAGGGAGACCGGTTCGGCGATATCGCAGTAGTTTCCGACCGCTTTGTGGAGATTCAGTACGGCATGGAGGCGGTATTTCGCGCACCAGGTGAGAAATTCGTCAATCTTCCGGAACACCGGTTCGCGCCAGACTCCCGGGGCGGACTCCAGCACGATCTGGTCGAAGCCTAGCCGGATGTGATCCATTCCCCACGAGGCGATCCGGCGGATGTCCGCCTCGGTGATGTAGCTTTCGAAATGCTCCAGATCGCCGACGGTGATCGGATACCGCCATGCCTCCGGCAGCACGTTGAACCGTTTGTAGTTGGTCAGCCAGCCGCCGATTCCCACACCGCGGCGGAACCCTTCGAACACATTGGTGAATTCCATTTTCATCCCTTCCATGTTGTTATTGTCCCAAATTTTGTGAAGGAATGGATGTCTTGTCAATGAGCATTGATCTGCTCTGGTTTATAATAGCACAGGGGATTCTATTTTTCAAGTCCATCAGGACTTCTCCCCATTTCTTCCTCAAGGAATCCCGGGAAGTCCTCTGTTGATTGCTCCCGGAAATTTCGTGGTTCATTATCCAACATAACGGAAACGCAGATCAACGGCATTCCGGAAAAAGTACGGGCTTTCACCGCAGAACTTCCGGAAAAAGCGGTGTCCGGAGAATGATTTCCATCCTGGCCGCCGTTCCCGGTTCCCCGGGAGGAGTCTCCGGAATCGCACTCTTGCCCGGACCGGGAGACGGAATAGAGGGGCGCGGAGCTGTTGCCCGGCCCCGTCTTCCGTCTCCGCCGTCATTTCCGGCTTCGGATCAGGCCGAATTCAGCGGCATTCTTTTTCCCGCCGATGCCGTCGCTCCAGCGGATGTATTTCCGCCCGTTTCCGTCATTGTCGTTGACCAGAAACGAGAAACCGAACTCCTTGGTCTCTGCGGTCAGCGGGAAAAGTTGTGTAAACGGAATCTTTCCCTCGTAGATCATGCCGCCCTCAACCGGGCGTGCCACGACCTCCGCATCGGCGATCTCTCCGACGCGGGTCAATCCGGTCGGCAGTTCCGGCGTCCAGTAGAGGTGATGGCGGATCAACCGGCAGCGCCCGGAATCATCCCGGAAGATCGTGAACTCATGGTAGTTCCGCCCGTCCAGCTCGGGATCGATTGAGAATTGAACGGAATCCCCAAACCACGGACTCTCCGGTGTGTTCTGGAAAAAGCGATCATCCTTCACCTCGAAGGCAAAACAGAGATTCCGCCCGTCATTCAACAGTTTCGCCGTTGCGGAGAGATCCGCCGCACCTTTCCACCCGTCGCCGACCACCAGATCGGCGGAACCAATCCGCATCGCCGGAATCCCGCTCCACTCATCGAGCCGGCCATCGACGACGACCGGGGTGGATCTCTGCGGGCAGGTTCCCTGAAACAGAAGTTTCGGAATCCCGTAACGCCCATCGATCCGGAAAAGCCCGAACCGCTCAAATCGAGTTCTTCCCTCCGGTTTTCCGAGGTTCGCCATCATCAGCAGCGACATCCGCACCGCCTCCGGCTGTTTGATTTCGAAGACGGCGTGGAAATTCCGGCGGTCGGGCGTGCTCCGGTGCTGCAGGATATTGAGCCCATCCTTTGCCGGGAAAACCCTTTTGCCGTTCCGGTCGAAGAGCGAATACATGACCCCAAAGAGACCGCCATCCCCTTCGGCAGACGCCGAAATCAGATAACGTTCCCCGAACTGAACCGGAATCGACCCGACAGGTCCGAACGGAGCGGAAGCAACTTCGATCAGAGGCTCTCCCTCCTCCCCTCTCCTGTACTCGAGTTTGCCGCCCTTGCCGGCCCACCAGAAGGAGGTCCCATTGGAGAAATCCCCGTTGCGCAACAGATTGGCGCCGCCCGGAGACAAACTGACTCTGACCGCCAGTTCCAGCGGGAAACGGTATTCCTGCCCCCCGACCGGCACGGTCGCCACGCCGGTCAGGCGATAGTTTCCCTCCTCCGTTTTCTCCGGCTGAATCAGAATCAATTCATTGTCGACGATCCGGCACTTCCACGCTTCAGGCGCATTCATCTGAAACTTCACCGGGTCGCCCGCCGGCGCCAGTCGACGGCGCAACGTTTCACCGGGAAGAAGTGTCACTCCTCCCTGGAATGCGGAGCGTATCTGACCGGCCTTCTGCAGCACAGCCGGGTCGCCCCCCTCGATGAACACCGGAAGCGCAGTCAACGCCATCGCAAGGCCGTCCGGAGTCGCCAGCGTTTTCTCGCAGTCCATCAGATCGACCAGCGTCATCTCCGGGGGGACATTGTCGAGCCGGAACGTTCCGCCGGGGAGCAGCGCCCAGGCTGCGATCACCGCTTTCCCGCCACGTTCAAACAGATATGCGGCAACGCGGTCGGAGGAGAGATCACCCAGATACTCAGCTCCTTCCAGCCGGTGGGTCATCGTCCGGAACGCGGCATACGCGGGCTGGGGATTGCCGACGGAATCGAAAAAATCCCGTACCTGCCGCTCCTGGTTGTTGCCGAAAAACAGAAATCCGTAGGTCTGTTTTACATGGTTTGCCGCATCGATCACATAACTTTTGACCACGGCTCCGCCCTGCTCCAGCGACGTGGCCTCGCGGTTGCCGGCATGCCCCTCCGTATTGACCAGCGGGACATCGGCACCACCATTGCGGTCAAGCAGGCTGCGCCACGCCTGATACACCTCATTCTTCGGATAATGAATCCCCATCACATCAAAGTAGAGTTTCCCGCCATTGGCGCGGACCGCATCGTCGAGGAAACCGACCGCTCCGGAGAAAAGCCCTCCGGAGTAGATCACGGCATCGGGATCGGCTGCCCGGGCAGCTTCAAATGCCCCCTTCAGAAGTTTCGCGTAGCTCGCGGGAGAACCATCGAGCCAGAAGACGCTGCGGTACGACGGCTCATTCCAGAACTCGTAACGGGAAACCCGGCCCCTGTAGCGGGTGAGCAACTCTCCGACAAACTTCCGCCAGGCATCTTCCTCCGGCGGATAGACGCTGAACTGCGGGACTCCTATCGGCGGCGCCAGTTCACGGCTCTTGACCGGGGAAGCCCACTCCGGAGTTCCCCATGGATTCAGAAGCAGCGTCATGTTGTACTTCTCCGCGAGCGCGATCTTCCTGTCGGCAAGCGTCCAGTCGGACCGGTCGGGAGAATCCGGTGCAACCACATTCCATTTGAGCCCGTGGTAGCGCATGTGTTTCACCCCCGCCAGCGCGGCGCGGCGGATGTTCTTCTCCGCCACCTCCTCATGCCATACCGGGTAGTAGGCATCCAGCGGCAACCCGTGAGCCCCGAACCGGGACTCGGGAAGCCTGCCTTCGGCAACCGGTTCCATCACGACGAAGGAGGCGTCCCGTGTCAAGCCGCCGGCGCGGCATTCAAGCTTGAAATATCCCCGTTTCGCTGCGGCCAGCTCGAGAACGGCACGCTCCGAACGGATCTCCGCCCGGCCGGAACCGGCCTTTTGCCCGAAAGCGTCGGAGAGACTCCACAACAGCTCCCCATCCGGAATACGCAGCGCATCGATTGTAACCTTCACCCGGTCGCCGGGATGGTAGATGTGAGAGAAACCGTCGAAGCTGAACCGCAGATGACGCCCGAGCGAGGGAAGCTCCGTGCTTTCGCGCAATTGCAGTGCATCGAATTTCACCTGAAAATATTTGCCGTTCCCGATTGCATCAAGCCGGAGCGTATTCTCGCCGGCGGCAACCGGAAACACCACTCTGCGCGAGAACTGCTGCTCCTTCGGGTCCTCCGGCAGCGACAGGTAGTCGCGCGAACCATCCGGCAGCGTCAGAGCCAATCCGTCCCTGGCGTCTCCTTTGTTCCGCCACCCGGCGAAATCGAGCAGCAGTTCGCGATTTCCAGGCTGCTTCTCACTCCAGACCAGCACAAGGCCGGTCACGATCTCGCCGGGATACATAAAGCCCCGGAAATTCTCCGATCCGATCCCCGAGACCACCGGCGGCCTTTCCGGTACGCCGCTCTCCGGGATGCGGTAGGTGAAAACAAAATCCTTCATCGCCGGATGACCGACCAGGTGGCGCGCCCGTCCGTACTCCCATGGACTGTACTGCAACTGAAATTCAGCAGCGGAGCCATCCTTCCGCCCCAGACTCCAGAGCGGTTCCCCCCCGCCGGCCGCAACTGCAACGAAACACAGCAGAATCCCCCGGAATACCTGTCTCATACCACTCTCACTCCTTCCATGTCAGGTTTTGTCAAACCGCTTTTGTAACTTTTTCCCTGTTTTTTATATTCAAGGCGCAGTTTCTTTTTGCGCCAGGCGGTCTTTCCATATTTTTTGTCAACCAGCTTTCCGCTTGCCGGCGTTGCAACAGCCGTTTTTCGCATACTTTTGCGTTCGGCTTTGCTGATTCCCTGCTCCCTTTTCATTGTTTTGCCGGCATATGGACATGGTGTCAATCCGAAAAATGCGGCAATTGCTTTCCCGTGGCAAAACGATTCTTACGCAAATTAGAGACAAGCTCAAATACGCGATCTTCTTTGCTTTGATCCATCTTGTCTTTCAGACCGTAATAGCTCATTACCAGTTTTTCCAGATGAAGAAATCGTTGGTATACGGCAGGTAGTCAGGCCACGGCAGTTTCGACCACGCCACGTGCCCGTCGACATAGGCGATGTTAACTCCCTGGGAATGACGTTTCCACCAGGAAGTTTTTCCGACGAGAGAGCTGTCCGGACTTCCGGAAGAAGTGGGAGCAACACTCCAGTAGTTAACGTAGTCGAGGAAGAGCATCACCCGCGAGGCATTCGGAATCCGCTCCGGCCTCATATGCGCTTGACCGATAAACCAGTTCATGGCGAACGGCTGGTTCGCCAGCGCTGATGGATTCACACTCTTGATGATCAAGGTGAAGGAGGGGCAGCGGATGAAATCACCGGGCAGGTAAAGCAGCACGTTATTGTAGTTGCTGCTGAAGAACCACGCGTGATAGGGACTCGAGCTGGAGAGGTGATAACGGGGCCAGAAGCCGCCGTTGTCGGCACCGTAAAGCTGAAAAGCGTGGCCGATTTGTTTCATGTTGCTCGAGCACTGGAGCGTCCGCGCTTTTTCACGGGCCTGATTCAACGCGGGAAGCAGCAGCAAAGTGAGAATCGCGATGATCGCGATAACGATCAGGAGTTCGATAAGAGTAAATGCATGTGACAATTTTCCGAAGCGGCGGACATTTCCGAGAGGAATTCGCGGTACCTTCTGCATCTTTCATCCCTATTCTGTTTTCAGGTGAGCCTATTTCTTCTTCCGGCATTGGAAAAAGATATGTTCCATCGACATGAAATATTTTTTAAATTACTCCAATAAAATTATACTATATTCCGGCGCAGATGTCAAGAGAAGAATGAGAAAAAATTGATTTTTCTTTTTGGATCAACTGGATCCGTCGATACTGCATCTGGACCTCCCAGAGCGGCCGGGGAATCGCATAATAGAGCCCGTCGCC
>CAZPWP010000063.1:3200-9836 GCA_964590295.1 uncultured Victivallis sp. | reverse complement strand
AGCCGCATGGTCAGGCCGAAACGCGACCGCAGCGGCGCGGAGATCATCCCCTGCCGGGTGGTGGCGCCGATCAGCGTGAAGTGCGGCACCGTCAGGCGGATCGAGCGGGCGCCGGCCCCCTGTTCGAGCATGATGTCGATGAAGAAGTCCTCCATCGCGCTGTAGAGGTACTCCTCGACGGTGGAGTTGAGCCGGTGGATCTCGTCGATGAAGAGAACGTCGCCCGGTTCGAGCGCGGTCAGGAGTCCGGCGAGGTCGCCGGGTTTCTCGATGGCCGGACCGCTCGAACTCTTGAGGCTGGTGCCCCGTTCGTTGGCGATGATGTAGGCGAGCGTGGTCTTGCCGAGGCCCGGCGGTCCGCAGAGCAGGATGTGGTCGAGCGCCTCGTTGCGCGCCCGGGCGGCGTGAACGAAGAGCTCCAGCTGCTCCTTGACGCGGGGCTGGCCGGGGAAGTCGGCGAATTTCGGCGGCCGCAGGCTCTGTTCCTTCGCCGTATCGCGCTTGTTCAGTGTCGAAGTGATGAAACGCTCTGTCATATTTTCATGAACGCACTTGTTTTTGCGGGGTTGCCGTGTTAGTTTATAGATATCATCATAGTAAAAATAGCGCGAAAACGGGAAAATTGCCAGTTCCGGCAGGAAAAAAGAAAGGATTTCAGGGAATGATGTTCGATCTCGAGAAAGCGTTGCAGTCGGCCAATACGATCCGGATGCTCTCGGCGGAAGCGATTCAGAAGGCGAAGTCGGGCCATCCGGGCATGCCGCTCGGGTGCGCGGATTTCGCCTTCACGCTGTGGTATAAATATATGCGCCACAATCCGAAGAATCCCAACTGGATCGGTCGCGACCGCTTCATCCTCTCCGCCGGACACGGTTCGATGCTGGAGTATTCGCTGCTTCACCTCTTCGGCTACGGCCTCCCGATGGAAGAGCTCCGCAACTTCCGCCAGTGGAACAGCCGCACCCCGGGCCATCCGGAGTTCGGCCATACCGCCGGCGTCGACGTCACCACCGGCCCGCTCGGCAGCGGATTCGCCACCGGCGTCGGCATGGCGATCGCCAAACGCTACTTCGCCGCGAAAACCGGGCTGGAGGAGTCCGGGCTGATGAACAACCGGATCTTCATCATCGCCGGCGACGGCTGTATGATGGAGGGGTGCACCTCCGAGGCCGCCTCGCTCGCCGGACACCTCGCCCTCGACGAACTGGTCGTCTTCTACGATGACAACAGCATCACCATCGAAGGCGGAACCAACCTCGCCTTCTCCGAGGATGTTGCCGCTCGTTTCGCCGCCTACAACTGGCGCGTCATCCGGCTGGACAACGCCAACGACATCGCAAAATGCGACGCCGCGCTGGCGGAAGCGGTCCGCTCCGATGGCCGTCCGACGCTGGTGATCGGCAAGACCAGCATCGGCTACGGCGCGCCCAACAAGCAGGGCAAGTCCAGCGCCCACGGCGAGCCGCTCGGCGAAGAGGAGGTCGAGGCGCTCCGCCGGAACCTCGGCATGCCCGCCGAGCCCTTCACGGTGAGCGACGAGGTGCGCGCCTTCTGCGACGCCCGCGTCGCGGAACTCGAACAGGAGGCCGCCGAATGGGAGGCGAAATACCAGAAGTTCCTCGAAGCCGATCCGGAGCGCGCCGCGCTGGTGATGAGCTTCGTCAACCGCACCGTGCCGGAAAATCTCGCCGGGGAGCTGCTCAAGGCCGCTCCGGTCGACAAGCCGGTCGCCAGCCGCGCCTCCTCCGGGGCGGTGCTGCAGCGGGCGGCGGCGCTGATTCCGTCGCTCTTCGGCGGCGCGGCCGACCTCGCGCCTTCGACCAAGACCAACATCAAGGACAGCGGCGACTTCACCGCCGACAACCGCGCCGGGCGGAACCTCCACTTCGGCATCCGCGAGCTGGCGATGGGGTTGGCCGGGAACGGCATGGCGCTCTTCGGCACCGCGATTCCCTACACCTCGACCTTCTTCGTCTTTTCCGACTACATGAAACCGGCGATCCGCCTCGCCGCGCTGCAGAATCTGCATGAGATCTACGTATTCACCCACGACTCCTTCTACGTCGGCGAGGACGGCCCGACCCACGAGCCGATCGAACAGATCGCGATGCTTCGCACCATTCCGAACCTGACGGTGATCCGTCCGGCCGAGGCGCACGAAGTGGCGCAGGCGTGGGCGGTCGCGCTGCAGGCGAAGGGACCGGTCGCGCTGCTGCTCACCCGGCAGGACCTCGCCCCCTACGACGCCGAAACCGCGGCGAAGGTCGATGTCGCCCGCGGCGCGTTCGTGGTCAGCGACGACGAGGAGTTCGACATCGTCCTGGTCGCGACCGGTTCCGAGGTGAACCTCGCGTTCGCTTCCGCGAAACTCCTGCGGGAGAAGGGGGTCGGCGTCCGGGTGGTTTCGATGCCGTCGCAGGAGCTCTTCCTGCAGCAGGACGAGGCCTATCAGGAGGAGATCCTCCCGAGCTGGTGCCCCTGCTACGTCTCGATCGAAGCAGGAACCACCTACGGCTGGCGTCGGCTCCCTGCAAGAAGCTCGCCGAGGAGTTCAGCTTCACGCCGGAAGGCGTGCTCGCCCGCATTCAGGATCACTTCGTCTGCTCCGACGAGGAGGATGACGAGTGCGGCTGCGGCTGTGACTGCGATTGCGACTGCGGCGACAAGGAGTAAACAGCAAACAGCGGTTTTCATGACCGGGAAGCGCCGGAGGGAGGTCCGCCTCTCTCCGGAATCCCCGGAGAACAGGAGGGATCCATGAGAAAGTTGACCCGAAGCTGGCAGATCTTCCGCAAGTCACTCACTCTGATCGGCCGGGAGAAGAAACTGCTGATCTTTCCCCTTCTCTCCGCCTGTGCGATGCTGCTGCTCATCGCCCTCATCCTCACCGGAATCGTCGGCTTGGTCGTTCTCTCCGGGGGCACTGCGCCGGAAGGGATGGAGGCCGCTTTTTCCGACTCCGGCGCGGAAGGGGGAAATCCGGCGCTGAACGCGGTTGCCTTCGCGATCTTCGCGCTTGTCTATCTCTTCTGCATGACGGTGGCGAACTTCTGCAACGTCGCCTTTTTCAGCGAGATCATCCGGGGGCTCTGCGGAGAGCAGGTTTCGATCTCCCGCGGCTTCGGCTACGCTCTCTCCCGGCTGAAGGCGATCTTTCTCTGGTCGCTGTTCGCTTCGACGGTCGGCATCATTCTGAGCGCGCTGGAGAGGCGCGCCGGGCTGGTCGGTCGCATCGTGGTCAAACTTATCGGCGTGGTCTGGGCGGTCGCTTCGGTCTTCGCCGTTCCGGCGATCGTCTGTGATCCGGAGCTCTCCAACCCCTTCACCGCGCTGAAGCGTTCCGCGTCGATCATCCGCCACACCTGGGGGGAGACCCTCATCGGCTTTGCCGGACTGCACGTCATCACCGGGGTCGGCTTGTTTCTCTTTTTCCTCGCGGTCTTCGCCGTGATGGCGCTGGTCGGAGCCGGCGGCGGCGCCGCCGTCCCGGTTATCGCGGGAATGAGCGTCGGAATATTGCTCTTCCTCTGCTTCTTCGCCTTCTGTTATCTGGTGAATGTTGCCGAAAAGGTCTACATCGCCTCGCTCTACCTCTACGCGACCGATCGCGACGAATTCAACCTCTTCGCCGAAGAGGAGCTCGCCGCCGCGTTCCGCTCCCGGAAGTGACCCGAACTAGCCGAGCAGCAGAAGCACTCCGGAATTCGGCGGCATCTCCAGCGTGTCGTCGTGCCACTCTGCGCCGCTGTCGGAACGCTGGTCCAGCAACCGCCGCCCCGCAGGCAGCACCAACGCGCCCTTGAACGGTTCCGGCTGGTTGTTGACCGCGATGAGCGCGGTGCGCCCGTCGGCGAAGTGGTGTTCGGTGAGCTGGAGGAACGGTGATGGCGATTCCGCCAGCCGCCGGGGACACAGGATCCCCCGGTAGAGCTTCCACGCGTCGGTCTCAAACCCGCCGGTGGTGCCGGCCGCCGCCGCTTCGAGCGGGAAATTGAGAAGATAGACCACCCCTTTGCCGAACCGGTGGCGGAAGAAGGCGGGATTGCCGTCCGCCTCGCGTCCGAGAATCTCCGCGCCATAGGAGTTCATCCGGTAGCGGATTTTCCGGGGCAGAGTGAACGAGAACCCGGCGTCGAAGCGGAACTCCGGTCGGTCGTTCGTCACCCGGCGGTCGCGGACTCCCGCGCCGAAGATGTCGTCGATTCCGGAGAGAATGGTGTCGTTGAGCGAGAGGTAGAGTGTCGCCCCGCTGCGGACACGTCCGAGCAGTTTTTCCCAGCTCCGCACCGAAAATCCCGCCCGTCCGGCGGCGGAGGGGAGAAAGTAGCACGCCGATTCCGGCAGCTCCTGCCGGGCGTGACGGAAGGCGAGGTGGAGCCCCGCCTGCCGGGCGAGCAGATAACAGCCCAGCGCGGTGTGTTCGTCGGTGACGACGGCGACCGCGTCCGGCTCCCGGGCCGGAAGCGCGTCGAAGGGCAGTCCGTCGAGAAAGTTCCGGAAATCGCGCAGCACCGCCGCCGTCGGATGCGGCTTGCGCTCCGAGGTGAAGAGCCCGTGTTCCAGCCCCGGCTCCTTCCAGTCGTAGGGGGCGATCGCCTGTTTCTCCTGATCGAAGGCGCACCACCAGAGCAGTCCGCGCCGGTCCTCGCTCCAGAGGTTCCAGAGGATCGAGCGGAGCGAGGCGGCGAGCACCTCGTAACTGCCGACGATCGGCCGCCAGGTGCCGGTTTCCTCGACGAAACAGGGTTTGTCGCCGATGTCGCCCGCGAGCCGGGCGAGGAACGCCGCGTGGTGAAGGTTGCGGATGCGGTCGAACTCCTCGCGCCCGTAGGCCGGCTCCCACAGCGCGTAGGGGTGGACCGAGAGCAGGTCGCTCCACTCCGCCTGATCCTCGATCCGCCATTTCACGTCGCAGCTCTCGCCGAACTCGGTGACGCTGACGCCGATGATCGGCCGGGTCGGGTCGCAGCTGCGAATGGTGCTGTGGATGAGCGCCGTCCAGCTCCACGCCCCGGCGGAAGAGTCGATCTTCCCGAGCAGGTTGGTCTCGTTGCCGGACTCCCACGCCGCGATGGCCGGATGGTGCTTCATGCGGTTGACGAAACAGCGCAGATAGCGCACCTCCCACTGGAGCGCAAATGGATCGCGGTAGAGGTCCAGCCCCTCCAGCGCGGGCGGCACGAAAAGTCCGAAGGTCATCTGTCCGGTCAACGGGCAGACGATCAGTTTCATGCCGTACTTCCGCGCGAGGTCGGCGAAGGTTTCGAACCGCTCCAGCATGACTTCATCGACCCCGGCCCGTCCGGCCTCGGTGTCGGGGAGCGGCGCATCGCCGAAACGCACCTCCTTGAACCGCCCGCCGATGTCGTCGCAATTGGCGGAGCGGAGCTGGTGGATCGGCTGGAAGTCCGGCCAGAAGGGGAAGCAGCGCAGCAGTTGCACGCCGTATTTCGCCAGCGCGGCGAGATCCGCTTCGATCGAAGCGGCGTCCCACTTTTTCCACATGTGAATCGCCTCTTTCGAGGCCCAGAAGTTGACGCCGGTGGTGAACCGGCCAGACGGGACGGGGAATATGTCCATGATTTTTTTCCTTGCAGGATATGGAATTCTTATTTCGCGGGGGAGGGGGGCAGAATCAGCACGAGCCGGCCGTTGCCGGAGAGTGTGCACCGCCGCCGGACGAAGGGGAGGAACGCGCTCTCGCCCGCCGAAAGCGGCACGCCGTCGAGCGACACACGCCCTTCGACGCAGAGCGTGATGTGGAAACTCTCCTCCGGGAACTCCACCGTTCGTTCTCCCTCGATCCGCAGCTCCTGCGCCTCGAAGAAACGGACCTTTTCGCGGTCGATCAACCGGTTCCAGCCGGGGGCGACCGGTTCGGGGCGCGGCAGGGAGAGCGCCCGGATTTCCGCTTCACTGCGGGGCTTGTATTCGAAGAGGTTGAGCGCGGTTTCCGGCGCGAGTCCGCCGAACCGCTTTTCCGGGGCGATCTCCCGCTCGCCGCAGCGCGCCTCGGGGTTGATGGTGAGGTCGGAGGGCTCCATCACTTCGACCATCGTGATGCCGGGGCCGATGGCGTGCGGCAGTCCACCCCAGACAATGACGACCTCGCCGGGGTTGACCGGGATCTTGTGCATCATCCCCAGTCCGCGTTCGTAGACGCCCGTCAGCGATTCCCGGCGGAAGAGCGCCTCGTCGAGCGTTTCGTTGAAGCCGCAATAGATGTAGGCGCCTGGGCGGCAGGCGAGGATGATCCACGCCTCGGTTTTGCCGAAGTCGGAGTGGAAGTAGCGCTTCGCCTCCGGTACGGTCGGGTGGACTTGAACCGGCAGCCGGATGGCCGAGTCGAGAAATTTGGTCAGCACGGCGGGATTGGCGCCGTAGCGGGCGAAGTGGGCCTCTCCGAGCAGGTCGGCGGGATATTTCTCAAGCAGGTCGAGGAAGCGGACCTCCTCCCCGTCGATCCGGACCTTGCTCAACCCGTGCCCCGGCGCCTGAAATTCGCGGGTGTTGCCTTCGATGCAGGAGGCGATCCAGTCCTCCGGATAGTAGCCGTCGACGGGATTGGTTTCGCCGCGCATCCGGTCGCCGCCGCTGCCGCCGAGATCGAGGCGGCGCACCCGGTGCGGAAGCCCA
>CAZPWP010000063.1:0-3190 GCA_964590295.1 uncultured Victivallis sp. | reverse complement strand
GGATATCGCGCTCGAAGTTCCGTTGCTTAGTATACCGCCGCCGCCGCGAAAAAAAATGGAGAAAGCGCGCATAATCTTGTAGAAAACGAACCTGGCGCGGGGCGGCCGCTCAACTTCAGTTGATCGAATCGAAAACGTACTGCGGCCGGAAATCCCCTCGGGCGGCGAGCGCCTGCTCCTTCGAAGTGATGCCGGTGAGCACCAGTGCGGAGACCATGCCCGACCGGTTCGCGCCGCGGATGTCGCTGGCGAGCGAATCGCCGAGCATCAACAGTTCCGACGGTTCCGGATGGATTCCGAACCGCCGTTCCAGCTCGCGGAAGGCGTGGCGGTAGATTGCCGGATAGGGTTTGCCGAGGTAGAAGATCCTGAGCTCGATGCCGAACTCCCGGAGCAGGTGTTCAATGCAGCGCGCCTGCCCGCCGGCGCCGATGCAGATGCCGCCGGAGACCGGGTCCGGCCAGCAGAGGTCGGGATTGGGCACGATGAACGGCCGCTCCGGGTGGCGGCGGAAGAAGTTCACCGCCGCCTCCCAGCTGCCGCGCCAGTCGTAGCGCCCCTCGCCCATGATGACCCCGACGCAGTGGTCGATGCAGCCCGGGTCGCGCTCGAGCTGGAGACAGCGGATGGTGCCGAGACTGCCGATGGCGAAGAAGGTGCGTCCGCGCCAGTCGTTCTCCTCGGCCGCGGTGTCGAGCGCCGCGAGGCAGGAGATGAACTCCTCCGGGCGGGCGGGGAGTCCGGCGCGGCAGAGAAAGGAGCACTTCTGCTCCATCGTATGATCGCCGTCGTTGGTGAGAAAGCAGAGCGGAATTCCGGCGGCACGGACCGAGCCGAGCAGCTCCGCCGCGCCGGGCAGCTGTTGCGGACCGCACACCAGCGTGCCGTCGATGTCGAATACGATTCCCTTGAAGCGGTGCGCTTCGCGGTTCCAGAATTCCAGAAATTTCATCGCTCGTTCTCACTTCCGGGCCGGATTCCCCGGCCGCTCTCTTAAAATAGCCCGATAAAGCGGAAAATTCCACCCGGAAAGACTTGATAAACGCACCGGTTCCGGGTATTGTAAGAGGAAACAAGATTCAGATGGGAGTTCCGTTTTGATGGAGTGGAAACAACTGTTGTCCCCGCACCGCGTCGGCAGTTCGAAACCCGGCGTGATCTCGCAGGACCGTTCGCCGTTTCAGCGCGATTTCGACCGGATCGTCTTTTCGGGCGCGTTCCGGCAGCTGCAGGATAAGACCCAGGTGTTCCCGCTGGTCAAGACCGACTACGTCCGCACCCGGCTCACTCACAGTCTGGAGACCAGTTCGGTCGGCCGTTCGCTCGGCACCGCGGTCGGGGTGGAGATCTGTAAAAACTTCGACACCGCCGGCGCGCAGCCGAGCGACATCGGCGCCACGGTGGCTGCCGCCGCTCTCGCCCACGACATCGGCAATCCGCCGCTCGGGCACGCGGGAGAGGAGGCGATCCGTCACTGGTTCACCCGTTCGCCGATCGCCCGCGCCATGCGCGATGTGATGAATGAGAACGAGGCCGCCGACATCGAGCGCTACGAGGGCAACGCGCAGGGATTCCGGGTGCTGACCCGGCTCGAAATGCCCGACCAGAAAGGGGGGATGCAGCTCACCTGCGCCACGCTGGCGGCCTTTGCGAAGTATCCGAGCGCATCGCGGGTCGAGGTGAAGCCCTCCGGCGTGGCGGGCAAGAAGTTCAACTTCTTCCGTGAGGAGCAGGAGTTTTTCGCCGAGGTCGCCGCACACACCGGAATGATTCCGGCGGGCCCCTGGGCGTGGCAGCGCCATCCGCTCGCCTATCTGGTCGAGGCGGCGGACGACATCGCCTACCGGATCGTCGACTTCGAGGACGGCCAGCGGCTCGGGCTGATCGATTATCAGGAGCTAGAGCGGCTCTTTCTGGAGATCATCGATTCGGAGCGTTCCGCGGAGTACGTCGCGACCATCGCTTCGCCGATCCGCAAGGCGGAGTTTCTGCGCGCGCAGGTGATCGGGCGCCTGGTGCGCGAGGTTTCGGCGGTCTTTCTCGCCCACCACGACGAACTGCTGGCCGGTACGCTGCCGCGGCCGCTGCTCGATTACGTCTCCTGTCAGGAGCCGCTGAAGCGGATTCAGAGCCGGAGCACCCGCGACATTTACAACCATCGACAGGTGGCGGAGGTGATCGGGGCCGGATTCGAGCTGGTTTCCGGCATGCTGGACATCTTCGTGCCCTGCGCCAACGAGATGGCGCTGGAGAGAACCGGAGGCAAGAGCGCCTCGTTCCGCAGCCGCCGGATTTCGGCGCTGCTGCCGGATTTGGAGCAGCACCTCGCCGACGAGGAGTGGTGCCGGAACGGCTACCGGCGGCTGCTCTCCGTGCTCGACTACGTCTCCGGCATGACCGACTCCTATGCGGTCTCGCTCTACCAGAAGCTCAAGGGCATCTCCATCTGACCGGCCGCTTTGGGCCCGGCGGAGGAGCTTTGCGGGAAAGAAATGGGGTTTCGGATTCGTGAAATCGCTCCCGGCAATTCTCCGTTGCTGAGAGTGCGGTTGGCCCCGAAAACAGGACAACTTGACTTGGTGTAAAAACTCGTTAAATGAACCTGAAAAGGGAGGGCGTTTTTATGAAAAAGTCGTATGACTCCAAATTCAAAAGCCGTGTGGCATTGGAAGCACTGCGCGGGGAACTGACCGTCGCAGAGATCGCGGGGAAATACCAGATTCATCCGAATCAGGTCCAGCAGTGGAAAAAGAAACTCATGGAAGGAGCTTCCGAGATTTTTCAGTCCAAGGCCGAGCGGAAAGAGAATAAGCCGTATACCGAGGACGATCTGATGAAGAAAATCGGACGCCTCGAAATCGAGAATGACTTTTTACGAAGTGTGTCCCTGGCCTGCGGCTTGCATCCCGAAAAGCTCAAATAAGCGATCGGAATCCGGATTCAAACGTGAATCGTCAGTGAAAGCTGCTTCAGGTTCCTCACTCGAGCTTTTATTACAAACGCCAAAGGGAGATTTCCCGGGCAGCTTCCGACGAACGGGTCAAGGACGAAATGATGGAGATTTATATGGAGACACCATTTTACGGAGTTCCCCGTTTGACTGCGGAATTGAAACGTCGCGGATACAAAGTAAACCATAAACGGGTGCGCCGGCTGCAGAAATGCTTGAATCTGCGGACAGTCTGTCCGC
>CAZPWP010000062.1:0-9858 GCA_964590295.1 uncultured Victivallis sp. | reverse complement strand
CGCTTAACAGAGCGTGAAAGAGGTGTGACGTATGGCAAAGACCGTCGAAGAGGCATGGAAAGTTCACTGCAAGAAACAATCTTCGGCTTCACAAGATTTGGGACAAAACCTCGCACTCCGTCCCCCGGATCGTTTTTTTCGCTTCCCCGTTTCAGCGGGTGAGCGAACAGGGACCGCCGACGCAGCCGCCGGTGCAGGCCATCACCTCCACGAAGTTGCCGGGCAGTTTCCCCTTGGCGTACATTTTGAGCATGTTCACCGACTTGCGGTCGAGACCGTTGATGAATTTCCCGTCGATCTTCGGCCGGCTGGCGTCCGGAGACGCCTCGCTCATCTCCTGCAGAATCGCCTCGCTCACGCCGCAGCTGTGGGCGAAGTTGCGGGCATACGAGGTCGCCGGCTCCGCCAGCGGCTCCGCATTCAGCGCGATCACGTCGATCTCCAGCGCCGCGAACAGCGCGCCCAGCTCCTCGAAGGTCATCACGAAGTCGGTGTTGGGATCGGCCTGCGCCTCCCGCCGTTTCGCGATGCAGGGACCGATGAACACCGTCGCCGCGTCCGGATACTTCTCCTTCGCCAGCCGCCCGGCGTATCCCATCGGGCTCGGCGTCGACGAGACCATCGGCACGATGTCCGGAATGTGCCGCTCCGCCGCCAGCACCCACGCCGGGCAGCAGCTGCTGGTCATCAGTTTGTCTCCCTTCGCCATGCGCTCGTAAAACTCCTCCGCCTCGTGTCTGGTGGTAAGTTCCGCTCCGAGCGCGACCTCAATGATGTCGTGGAAGCCGGCGATCTTCAGCGCCGCAAACAGCTGCTCGAGCTTGCCGGGGAACTGGTCGGTGATCGACGGCGCCACCATCGCCACCACTTTGCGTCCGCTCTTCATCTCATTGAGGATGTTGATGAGCTGCGAACGCTCCATGATCGTACTGAACGGACAGGAACGGAAGCACTTGCCGCAGTAGATGCACTTGCTGAAATCCAGCTTGACCCGCCCGTCCTCCGCCTTGCCGATCGCGCCGACCGGACAGGCGTCCTCGCACGGCAGCGGATTGCGCACGATCGCGTGGTAGGGGCAGACCCCGATGCACTTGCCGCAGTTGATGCACTTCGACCGGTCGATGGTCGAACGCTGGTTGATTACCGTAATCGCCTGCTTCGGGCAGGTCGCCACACAGGGGCGCGCGAAACAGCCGACGCAGCTGCTGCTCACCTGCACGTGACTGTCGACGCAGCCGTAGCAGCCGCCCGTGCAGACCGAAAGCACCGCGGCGGTGTGATTCTTCCCGGCATTCGCCAGCTTCAGGTACTCCCGCAGCGGCATCGTCTCATCCTGTTCCTCCTCCATGCCGAAGCCCAGCAGCGCCATCAGCCGGTACTTCAACATGGCACGGTCCTTGTAGATGCAGCAGCGGTTCGGTTCGGCAGTGCGGGGCCGCATGTCGATCGGAATCCGGTCGATGGTGTCGGCGAGCACGCCGTCATAGTAATCCTTGATCGCCCGGATCATCAGTTCCCGGCGAGTTCTTTCCGCATTGTTCATGCCCGTTTCCCTCCTGCGGCGGCTTCTTCACGGATCGCCTCAATCACTTTTTCGATCGTCGCATTGCCAACGATCCGTTCGCCGTCGATCCGGACGAACGGCGCATTGCCGTAGTTGCGGTCGTGGCAGAGCTCCAGACAGGCGCTGCCGACCACTTCGACCTGGTCGCGGAGATCCTCCGGGAGCTCCTCCTCCAGCGTAGAGAGCCGGAACGCGCCCAGCACGTAACAGGTGGTCCCCAGGCAGATTTCCACTTTGATCTTGCTCGTTTCACTCATGGCGGAAATGATCCTTATGTTGATGGTTTGACGGAATCAGAAATATCGCATCAGCACCCGTTTCCGGTACTTGTTCTCCAGCACGGTCCTGAGGCGGCGCACGATGTTGCGGCGAATCTCCAGATCCATCGGCAGACTCGGATCCTGGTGCGCCTCGTTCACCCTGGTTCCGACGATGAACTCGATCTCGTCACTCTCCCGGAAGAGTTCGATCATCCGCTTCGACACCAGCGGTTCCGGCGTGGAAAGCGGCGGATCCGCCTCCAGGCGCTGCACCACATCGGTCAGCGTGAGAATCCCCTCCGAAACCAGATCCACCCCCTCCATGCGCGCCGGCGGCGGCAGGCTCCCCGCCTTCATCACCAGCTTCATATCGACGTCGATCGGCCGCTTGAGCTCGCGCGAAACGATGTTCGCCGTCGTTCCTCCGGAGAGGATGATCTTCCCGTCGAAGTCGCGCACCAGTTCGGCGTAGGCGGCATCCGACTCCGGCCGGAACGGCGGACCGGTCAGCAGCCGCAGACGGCGCGGCTTGCGCAGATAGATCACCATACAGCTGATGTCGTCGATACAGCGGTTGTCCTTGTTATGATTCCGCGCCGCATAGACCACCCGCTGCGACAGATCATGGGCCGATATCGCCGGATCCTTCGCCACTTCGGACTGGATGAACGCCAGCGCGCCCTCCCGGCGCCAGCCGAACTTGCACCCCGGCTGCCCGAGTCCCGCCTGCGCCACTCCGTCGGAGAAGGCGATCAGCCGGTCGCCGGTGATCGCGAAGATCTCCGCAAGCTGCACCCGGCGGTCCGGCCAGCGGTCGGATACCATGCTCTGCCGGGTCACCTTCAGATCCTTTCCGTTGCGCAGGTGGATGAACGGCGGGTTATCCATCTCGATGATCCGTGACTTTCCGCCGATCTGCAGATCGAAGATCGAGAAGGTCGCGTAACTGATCCGGCGCACTTCGCAGACCGGCAGCGTATCCATGATGGTTTCCGCGGAGAGCAGCACATCCATGTTGGAACGGACGAACTCCAGCGCCATCGTCGTGGTCATGCAGGCGAGCAGATTTGCCTTGATGCCGCTGCCCAGCCCGTCGGAGAGCACCGCAAGATGGCGGTTTTCCTGCTCGAGCCGTTCGAACAGAAAGTCGTCGCCGCAGACGATCTCCCCGTCGTGGCAGAGCTGGAAACACTCCATCTCAACGAAAACATCGTTCGGCATCTCACTTCTTCCCCTTGATCTCGGTGTAGCTGCCCGCCACTTCGCGCAGCAGGATCTCCGTCTCCGCCATGTGTTCGCCCAGGTTGCGGGCGATCTTCTGCACCGTGATGATGTTCTTGCGGATCACCGCGCGCGCCTTCTCCGACACCTGCTCGCGGTGCAGCTCAAGGCTGGTCACATCCTGGATGATCGCACCGACGCTCTGGTTCGGCGAAATGGTGAATACACTGATGTTCAGAATCTTGTCGCCGCACACCTGATTGTGGCGTTCCACTTCGCCGCCCGAGAGCAGCGCCGCCGCCATCAGGTCGCTGAAGTCGGCGAAGGCGCTCAGTTCCGCACCGGTGAGCCCGCCGCAGGAGTCGTAGGCGAGCACCGTATCCTCGTCGAACAGCTCGGCGAAACGGCGGTTGCATTCGACGATCCGCAGGTGACGGTCGACGATCACCACGCCCGCCGGAATGTAGCGGATCAACGCGTTGCTCTTCTTCTGCGACAGCCGGCGCAGGTGCGAGACGCACATCTCCACCTCCGCCTTGTTCGCCACCAGAGCCCGGGCGAAGTCCCGGCAGCTGAAGTAGCCGCAGCCGCCGCAGTTGAGTTCGTCGGCCGGCGTGAACTTGCCGACCGAGGCAAGCGCGTTGCGCAGCTGCTCCTCGGTCACTTCGGGCGCGACCTCCGGCGCGGCGTGCACCGGCTCATCGATCGGCAGGTCGGTCGGACGCGCCAGACTGTTGCTGCCGTCGTACTCGCGGGCGACCTCGATCACCGCGCCGAGCGTGCCGCCCTTTCTCGTCGGCATTACCGGCCCGTTGACGCAGCCGCCCGGACAGGCGAGACATTCGATGAAGATCCTGCACGCCTTCGAATTCGCCGCTTCCGGCTCCTCGCAGAGCAGCCGGTTGAGATTGGTCAATCCGGAGACCGAGAGGTAGCGCACGTTGCCCGCGGGGGCGCGCAGCGTGTCGTTCATGCCTCCTTCGATCGCGTAGACCCTTCCCTCCTCGGCCGGTTCCGGAACCATGCTCTGATAATCGCTCGGATTGATCGCAGCCGGATCAATCCCCTCCCCGGAGAGCCATTCATTGAGGTCTGCGAAGGTCAGCGCCAGATCCAGCAGTTCCTGGTGGCGGTCGGATTCGTTTTTCTTGGCCGCACAGGGGCCGAAGAAGACCACGCCGATCTCCTCGCCGAATTCCCGGCGGAGAATCTTTGTGTGCGACAGCAGCGGCGAAAGCACCGGGACCACGTTCTTCGCGTAGTCCGGCGCGTACTTGCGGATGAAATCCACCACCGCCGGACAGGCGCTGGAGAGGTAGACCCCCGGCTCCGCCTTTGCGAGAAAGGCGCCGGTTTCGGCGCTGACCGCCTGCGCGCCAAGCGCGGTCTCGCTGACCCCGGCAAAGCCGAGCCGTTTGATCGCGGTGACCAGCGCCCCCCGCGGAATGTTCCGGAAATAACTGACGAACGAAGGGGCCAGCGACGCGTAGACCTTCTTCCCGGTGCCGAGCAGATAGCGGGCCCTGGCCAGATCCGGACGGATCTTCTTGGCGTACGCAGGGCAGACCTTGACGCACATGCCGCAGGCGACGCAGAGCTCCTGGATCACGCCCGCCCGCCCGTCGACGATGCGGATCGCCTTGCACGGGCAGTGGCGGATGCACTTGTAGCAGTCATGGCAGATGTTTTCGGTGGTGAACACCGGAAAATGAAGATTCATGGTGAATGCCCCTTCTCCTCTTTCGGATTCCCGGTGTTATTTGCGCGGCGGCAGGGTCTCGCGCAGAATGTCGAGCATGACGCCCGGATCGACCTTGCTGCAGACTTTGCCGTCCACGATCACGTTCGGCCCGTCGGCGCACCTGCCCTGGCAGAGTGTTCCGGAAAGCTCGACATCGACATCGTCCTGGTAGGAGTTCTCTTCGAGATACGCTTCGACCACCCGGATATTCTCCTCATTGCCGCGCGCAAAGCAGGAGCTGCCGAGGCAGACTACAATCTTCGGTTTCGCCATCAGACGTTCCTTTCCATGGTTATGCGGGCAATCTATATTGAATCCGCCGATTTTTCAAGTCGAATCGCACGAAAAAAGCGAAGTTCCGGCAAAAAAGAGAAGACCCTCCCCTTCGGAAGAGTCCTCTCCGCCCGGATTCCGCCGCTTACCGGCCGTAGTAGGCGTTGAGCAGCATCTGCTTGATCTCGTCGATGAGCGGATAGCGCGGGTTCGCCCCGGTGCACTGGTCGTCGAACGCCTTGACCGCCAGTTCGTCGAGATTCGCCAGGAAGCTCTTCTCATCAATCCCGTAGGCCTTGAGGCTCTTCGGAATCTCCAGATCGTTCTTGAGATTCTCAATCGCCGCGATCAGGTTTTCGACCCGCTCGTCGTCATCCCGCCCGTCGAAGCCGCAGTAGGTCGCCAGGTTGGCGTAGGCCGCCTTCGCGTGCGGATACTTGTACTGCGGGAAGGTCCCCTGCTTGGTCGGGCAGTCGGTGGCGTTGAAGCGGATCACTTCGGTGATCAGCATCGCGTTGGCCAGCCCGTGCGGCACATGGTACATGCCGCCGAGCTTGTGCGCCATCGAGTGGCAGACTCCGAGGAAGGCGTTCGCAAACGCCATGCCCGCCATCGTGGAGGCGTTGTGCATGTGTTCGCGCGCATCCTCATCCATCGGACCGTCGTGGTAGCAGCGCGGCAGGTATTCGAAGACCAGCTTGGCCGCTTCCATCGCCAGCGCGTTGGTGTAGTCGCTCGCCATCACCGAGACCCGCGCCTCGAGCGCGTGGGTCAGCGCATCGATGCCGCTGTGCGCGGTCAGCTGTTTCGGCAGCCGCATCACCAGCTGGGTGTCGATGATCGCCATGTTCGGCGTCAGGGCGTAGTCGGCGATCGGATACTTGTTGCCGGTCTCGCCGTCGGTGATCACCGCGAACGGCGTCACTTCCGAACCGGTTCCCGAGGTGGTCGGCACCGCGACCATGATCGCCTTCTTCCCGAGTTCCGGCAGCCGGACGATCCGCTTGCGGATATCCATGAAGCGCATCGCGACATCCTCGAAGCGGATCTCCGGGTGTTCGTACATCAGCCATATGATCTTGGCCGCGTCGATCGGCGAACCGCCGCCGACCGCGATCAGCACGTCGGGCTGGAAGGAGTTGATCCGTTCCAGTCCCCGCCGGGCCAGCTGGATGGTCGGATCCGGCTCGATGTCGGCGAATACGTCAAACGCGATCCCCATGGAATCGAGTTTGTGCAGCAGATCGTCGAGGATCCCGTTCGAATAGAGGAACCGGTCCGTGACGATGAACGCCCGCTTGCGCCCCTCAAGGTCGCCGAGCGCGGCGGGCAGGCAGCCGTATTTGAAATAAACTTTCTGAGGAATTCTGACCCACAGCATGTTCTCTCTCCGTTTCACGATTGTCTTGATGTTCAACAGGTGTTTCGGCGTGACGTTTTCGCTCACCGAGTTGCCGCCCCAGCTGCCGCAGCCGAGGGTCAGCGAGGGGTTCAGCGCGAAGTTGAAGATATCGCCGATCGCCCCCTGGCTCGACGGCATGTTCACCAGCGTGCGCGAAGACATCATCATGTGGCCGAAGTATTCGGCCCGGTCGAAGTTCTGGGAGTTCGTGTAGAGGACACTGGTATGGCCGAGTCCGCCGTACTCGAGCAGTTTCTTCGCGTTCTCGACCGCGGCCTCGTAGTTCTTCGCCTTGTAGAGTGCGAGCACCGGGGAAAGTTTTTCCCGGCTGAAGGGGTAGTCCGGACCGACGCCGTCGGTTTCGGCGATCAGCACTTTCGTGCCCTCCGGAACTTTGACTCCGGCCATTTCCGCGATGCAGCAGGCGTTCTGCCCGACGATCTTCGGATTGAGTTTGCCGTCGACCTGGATGAGATCGCCGACCTTCTTCGCTTCCGCCGGCGAAAGGATGTAGCCGCCGCGGTAGCTGAACTCCTTCTTGACGTCGTCGTAGATCGACGCCAGCGCAGTCACCGACTGCTCCGACGCGCAGATCATGCCGTTGTCGAAGGTCTTGCTCTGCAGGATCGAGCTGACCGCCATCCGGATGTCGCAGGTGTCGCCGATCACCACCGGCACGTTGCCCGGGCCGACACCGATCGCCGGGGTGCCGCTCGAATAGGCCGCCTTGACCATGCCGGGACCGCCGGTAGCCAGAATGAGACTGATATCGGGGTGGCTCATCAGGTGGCCGGAGAGCGCCACCGAAGGCTCTTCGATCCAGCCGATGATGTCCGCGGGCGCGCCCGCCTTGACCGCGGCGTCGAGCACGATCTTCGCGGCGGCGACGGTGCACTTCTTCGCCCGCGGGTGCGGACTGAAGATGATGCCGTTCCGGGTCTTCAGCGCCAGCAGCGACTTGAAGATCGCGGTCGAGGTCGGATTGGTGGTCGGGACGATTCCGGCGATGACGCCGACCGGCTCCGCGACCTTGGCGATCCCCATCGCCTCGTTCTCCTCAATCACGCCGCAGGTCTTCATATCGCGGTATTTGTTGTAGATGTACTCGGCGGCGAAATGGTTCTTGATGACCTTGTCTTCGACCACGCCCATGCCGGACTCCGCAACCGCCATCTGCGCCAGCGGGATCCGCGCGTTGTTCGCAGCCAGCGCCGCCGCGGCGAAAATCGCGTCCACCTTCTCCTGCGGATACTCCGCGTACCTGATCTGCGCGGCCTTGACCTTGGAGATCAACGCGTCGAGCAGTTCGCGTTCCTGTTCCTCGCCGGGAGCGACGACAGCTTCCGCCGGTTTGGCCTTCCTTGTCTTCGTAGTCATAATTCCGTCCTCCTGAAAATCGGGTTGAAGTCGTGTCGGAATGCCGAAAAGTTCGGTACCGGAATATCGATATTTAAACATCGATATTTTTTTATCTAAACCTAATATACCATTCCCCCGGGGGAATGCAAGAGGAAATTTTCAAAAAAATTGCAGATTTTTCTTGAAAAAAAGCGGAAGTGGAGAAATGGTAAAAGACACCTGAAATATCAACGCGTGGGCCGTGAGCTCAGAAACCCTTCGGGAACAGAATCATGCCGCAACTCAAGACGATCGTCGAATCCGCCCGGGAAACCATGAAGCACGATGCGGTCATTTTGACCGCGGTGGAATACCGAAACGGCCTTGCGGCCCGGTTCCAGGTCTACTTCTGGGATGAGCATCAGGCGGTCATGGACATCATCAGCCGCAACGACCTGCTGGAGAACTGGCCCGACGCCGGAGTCTACGCGCTCGACACCGCCGCATCGGATCCGGATGAGGTGCTCCGTCCGCTCCGCCGCTTCGAAGACGCGGAGGAGATCTACCTGCGCTGTTCCGACGAGGATGCCGGCGCCGATGAACTCCCCCCGCTGCCGACGGTTCTCTTCATGGAGGCGGTCGAGGAGATCTGCGCTCTCAAGGATCCGATCAAGCGGTAGCCGGAGCCGTCTCCGCTCCGCGGGTGTCGCCGGGAAGCAGCCGCAGCCGCCGGCCGCCGCGCGGGAAGCGGATCTGGAAGGCGGCCCCCTTCCCCGGCACGGAGACGATGCCGAACTCCGCGCCGTGTTCGCGGCAGATCCGTTCGATAATCATCATGCCGATGCCGTTGCCGCCGGCCTTGTGGGTCTTGAAGGCGGTGAACATGGTGCTGAGCTCCTCCGGCGTGACTCCCCGGCCGGAGTCGGCGAATTCCACAACCAGATCGTCGGAGTCGGCATAGCCGAAAATCTCCAGCTCACCGCCGTTGCTCATCGCCTGGACCGCGTTGCGGATAATGTTGTAGAAGGCCTGCTTGAGCTGGGCGGCATCGCCCGAAACCGGCGGAAGTTTCTCGGCGCCCCAGGTGCAGTTGACGGTCACCTGCCGCGCCTCGATTTCCGGACGCATGAAGTTGAGCACCTCCACCACCAGACTCCGGATGTCAACCGGAGTGAACTTTGGTTCGCCGGGGCGGATCGCGGCCAGGAAACCGTGGATGATGCTGTTGAGCCGTTCCACCTCCCCCTTGCAGCTGCGGATCATCTCGCTCATCTCCTCCGGCGGAATCTCGACTTTGCCGCTGAAGGAGCGCTCCAGCAGCTGCAGATTGAGATAGAGGCTGTTGAGCGGATTGCCGATCTCATGCGCCACCCCCGCCGCCAGCAGGGACACCGCGGAGGCGGTCTCCTGCTCCAGTTCGGACATGGTGCGGCTGCGGCTCTCGGTCACGTCGCGGATAATCGCCGCCGCCAGCCTGGTGTCCTCCGGGAACGGCACCAGATAGAACTGAATGAATCGCCGGACCGGATAGAGGATTTCCACCTCCTGCCGGGCGACGCGGGTCCACTCCTCCTCGTCTTCGCGGAGAATGCGCCGCCAGTCCACTCCCTGCAGCAGCTGCGAAACCCGCAGTCGGGAGAGATTGTCCGGCAGCGCGAGCATCTCCTTCGCCGTCCGGTTGAAGTAGCGGATCTTCAATCGCCGGTCCACGACGAGAATCCCCTCCTCCACCGCATTGAACACCGTTTCGAAGAATCCGCGCTCCCGCACCAGGCGCAGAATATACGCCTGGCGGCTGTTGGCGTCGATGTCGTCGAGACGTTCGCTGAAACGATCCAGAAAATTTTTATTGACTGCCATTGCATTCTCTCCATATCGTGCCATTAATATACAATAGCACAACGGAAAAGGAAACTCAACCCGGGAGAATTTTCATGAACCGGCATCTCTTCGACGGTTCTTGACAGAAATGAACGTATTTTGAGAAAAACGCCGCGATGAAAGTAAGCGCCCGGCCGGCCCCATGGCGAGGGGGAGACGGGCAGACTGCCGAAGCGAA
>CAZPWP010000061.1:2129-10000 GCA_964590295.1 uncultured Victivallis sp. | reverse complement strand
GCCTGGCCCTGATCGAGCAGCTTGCGGAACATTTCAATGCCGGTCACAGTGGTCTTCACCGTCGGCTTGATACCAACGATTTCAACTTCCTCGTTGAGCTTGATCACTCCGCGCTCGACACGGCCGGTCACCACAGTGCCGCGGCCTTCAATCGAGAAGACGTCTTCGATCGGCATCAGGAAGGGCTGATCCACATCGCGCTTCGGCTCCGGAATGAAGTTGTCAACCGCATCCATGAGCTCGAGAATGCACTGCGAAGCCGGATTGTCAAGATCACCCTCGGCCTCGACCGCCTTCAGCGCGGAACCCTTGATGATCGGGGTGTCATCGCCGGGATAATCATAGCTGGTGAGCAGCTCGCGGATCTCCATCTCGACGAGCTCGAGCAGCTCGGGATCGTCGAGCTGGTCCACCTTGTTCATGAAGACGACGATCGCCGGCACGCCCACCTGACGGGCGAGCAGCACGTGCTCACGGGTCTGCGCCATCGGGCCGTCGGTCGCCGCGATCACCAGGATCGCTCCGTCCATCTGCGCCGCACCGGTGATCATGTTCTTCACGTAGTCAGCGTGTCCGGGGCAGTCGACATGCGCATAGTGACGCTTCTCGGTCTGGTATTCGACGTGCGCGGTGTTGATGGTGATGCCGCGCTCCTTCTCTTCCGGGGCATTGTCGATCTCATCGTATTTCCGGACTTCGCCGCCGAACTTCTTGTTCAGCACCATGGTGATGGCGGCGGTCAAAGTGGTCTTGCCGTGGTCGACGTGACCGATCGTACCAACATTGACGTGCGGCTTGGTTCTTTCGAATTTTTCCTTAGCCATTTTTCCCTCCTGAAAGTTTTTTTAGAGTTCCAATTACAACTTTTGCATTCGGTTCAATATCATGGAGCCTACATCCGGACTTGAACCGGAGACCTCATCCTTACCAAGGATGTGCTCTACCGACTGAGCTATGTAGGCATTCACATCTTACCCGACAATTAAAGGCGACGAATCCCCATTCGCCGTCTTCATCGCCCGCGGCATCTGCCGTCAGGCGTTATCATTATGGTACTCGGGGGGGGACTTGAACCCCCAAGGATTACTCCATATGGACCTCAACCATACGCGTCTGCCAATTCCGCCACCCGAGCGCATTCCGCCTATTGGAACCACGCCAATTCGCGGGAATAGAGACATAATATATTCGCTCCCCGGCGTTTTGCAAATAAAAAAACAGATTTTTTCGCAAAAACCGCCCCGAAAAGCCTCTTTCTCGCGGGAAACGCCCCTCATACCACCGATTTCCCGTTGTCAAACACGGTATTCCGCCGCTTGAATGTCGGAATATCGAGGTCCTCGCCGTTCCGGATCACCGGCGTCGTGTTCTCCATGATCCCCTTCGAAACCGTCTCCAGGAACGGCAGCGTCAGCTGCGAAACATCCCCCGCCGTCGGGCTCCCGCCGGTACGGCTCCGCTTCGGCGTCCGCTCCACGCTCTTGTGCATCACCTCGGCGATCTCGTTCTCCGCGTCGAACCGCACCGTCACCGCGCAGAGCTGAATCATGCCGCGCCACTCCTCCGATGTCGCCGCGCCGACGATCAGCCGTGCCTCCGGTTTCACCTGCCGCGACGCCAGTTCCAGCGCCGCCTTTGTCTCGCCGATCGACAGCTCCGGGCCGCCGAGCAGCGACAGGATCACCGCGTCCGCCTCGCCGATTTTCCCGGCGCCGCCGAGCAGCGGCGAATGCAGCAGCTCCTCCATCGCCCGGTCGATCCGCACCGGGGAATCACTCTCCGCCGAGACCCCGACGCCGATGCTGCAGTAGCTCTTGCGCCGTTTCAGCAGACTGGTGAAGTCGCCGAAATCGGCGGCCAGCAGATTCCCGTTGCGCAGCACCGCGGTCAGCGCCAGCACCGTGCGCGACACCTCCCGGTCCGCCAGGCGGAACGCCTCCGCCAGCGGCGTCGTGGAGTCCAGCACGGAAAAAAGCAGATCGTTGGGCAGGCAGAAAACCGCGTCGGCCAGTCCGAGCAGTTCCCCCTTGACGGTCTCCTCGGCGACCCGCCGCTTGCTGTGCCCCTCCAGCGCGAACGGCAGCGTCATCAGAAACATCGCCGGAATCCCGAGCTTGCGCGCCACGCTCAGAACCACCGGCACACCGCCCGACGCGGTACCGCCGCCCAGCCCGCCGATGACCATCAGCATCGAACTACCGGAAAGCAGCAGCTCCAGCGCCGAGCGCTCGTGGGCCATCGCCCGCTGTCCGTCAATCACGTTGCCGCCGCAGCCGCGACCGCCGCGCCAGTGGGAGCCCGCCAGCAGGCGGCAGGACTCCTCCACGCCCGAGCGCTGGAGGCTTTCGGCGTCGGTATCCACCGCCAGAAGCCGCATCGTCTGCGCGGCGGAAGAGGCGGAAAGCGCGCGCAGAATGCGACAGCCCGCGCCGCCGATCGCCAGCACCGTGATTTTTCCGGGTTGTTCCTGTATTTCCGCCATTTACATCCGGATCGTCTCTTTCAGATTGGACAGGTTGCGGCGGAACCGGCTCAGGAAGCCGTCGGCCGCGTCGATCAGGTTGCCGACCGTTCCGCGGCCCCGGCTCCCCGCGTTCAATTCATTATAATAGGCGGCGATCTTCAGCGCCCCCCACACCGTGCTGTAGCGCGGATTCTCCACGCCGACCACCGCGCCGCCCGCCTCCAGCGGCTGGCCGATCCGGCAGGAGAGGTCGAACACCTCGCGAAAGATCCCCGCGGTCCGTTCGAAGAGCGCCCCGCCGCCGGTGAGAACGCCGCCGGCATCGAGATTGTTGAGCGCGCCGCGGTCGGCGAGGGTTTTCCTGATGATTTCGAAGAGTTCGCGCAGCCGCAGATCGATGATCGTCTCGAAGGAGACCAGCGGGATCCGGCGCATGCCGCGGCCGGGCTGCGGAAATTCGAGCCAGTCGCGCCGGTCGCGCATCGCCCGCACCAGAGTCCCCTCCTCGATCAGTTTACGGCAGACGGAGATCGGCAGATCCAGCCCGATCGAGAGATCGTTGCAGACATGTTCGAAGCCGACCTGGATCACGCCAGACGCCTGAATACCGGAGTTGTACTCCACGTCAAATTCGGTCGTCCCGGCGCCGAGGTCGATCAAGAGCACGCCGTGTTCGCGCTCCTCCTCCGACAGGATGCCGAAATCAGCCGCCAGCGGCGCGAAGGCGACCTCCACCATCGAATCCTCGAATCCGGACTCGCGGATGATCGAACGAAAATTCTCCAGTCGAGTCGCAATCGCATGGACCACATGCACATAGGCATCGAGTTTGCGCGCGTTCTGATTGAGCGGATTGCGCACCGGACGGCCGTCGATCATGAAATAGGACTCCGAACTGTTGATGATCTCCCGGTCGGAAGCGATATCCTGCACCTTGGCGTTCTCGTGCGCCTCAAACCGCTCCTTATGGGTGACCTTGTGCTGTTCATTCTTGATGAAAACGGTCCCGACCCCCTGATGAGAATCGATGCCGCAGCCGGTCACCACCACCACCACCAGACGGCTGTTGCCGAGTTCGTGATTGGAGCTGCGGTCCGCCTCCTCGAGAGCGACGGCAAGCTGCTCGAACGCCTTTTCCATATTGTAGATTTCGCCCTTGACCACGGCGCCGGCGCTCGGAGCGATTCCCCGCCCGATGATATTCACGTGTCCCCCCTCGGCAGCCTCGCCGATCAGGACGCAGATTTTCGAACTGCCCAGCTCGACGGCAGTCACGATCTCTCTGGAATGAAACATCCGCTTTTCTCCGTTTGGACGAATACAACACTTCTTCTTTTAAATATATCGGCGGATATGTGATTTTGCCAGTCCCTTTCCCGATTTCCCGCCGAAATCTCCATTCCCGCCCCGCCGCAGCCGGCGGTTCCGTCGGCAGTGCACAGATCGGAATTCCTGTTTTGTGCTGTAAAATCGCAGTTTTATCCTGCTGAATCATGTTGTTTCGTGAGAATTCGCCGCTATATTAACTGATGGCGGTCCCGGATGAACCGGAGCCGCCGCAGAAACAGTGTGCCATTCCCAACAGCAAGGAGCAGATCATGGCTTGCACGGCTATCCGATTCCCGGAAGTCGATCCGGCGCTGCGCCGGGCTCGGCTCGAACTGCCGACGGAAATCGTCGACGCGGTACTCGACACCGACACCTTCAACGAGGTGGACGATCAGTTCGCCCTCACCTACGCACTGCTGGCGAAGGAGACGCTCCGGCTCCGGGCGGTGACCGCGGCTCCCTTCCTGAATTCCCGCTCGACCAGTCCGGCCGACGGCATGGAAAAGAGCTTCGAGGAGATCGGCCGGATCCTCGCTCTGCTGAACCACCCGGCGGAGGGGTTCGCCTTCCGCGGTTCGGCCGGCTATCTGCCGGATCGCAACACCCCGGTTGATTCGGAGGCCGCGCGCCGCATCGTGGAGCTGGCGCATGAACAGCGCCGGCGGGGAAAGGCGCTCTACGTCTTCGCCATCGCGACGATCACCAACGTCGCCTCTGCTCTGCTGCTCGACCCGGAGATCGTCCGCGACGTGGTGGTGATCTGGCTCGGCGGACACGACCGCAACCATCCGGACAACCGGGAATTCAATCTCTATCAGGATGTTCCGGCGGCGCAGGTGATCTTCGACTCCGGCGTGCCGTTCTTCCAGGTGCCCTGCTGCACGGTGGCGGAACTGCTCGCCACCACCCCGGCGGAACTGCGGGAACTCTGCACCGGGACCGGCGCCATCGGCGAATTTCTGCTGAACCGCACCCTCGACTACATCGGCGACGCATTCGCCGCCAGCAAGGTGATCTGGGATATCTCGGTCATCGGCTGGCTCCGCTGCCGCGACGGCTACCGCTCGGAAGTGCTCCCCGCACCGCGGCTCGACGACTCAGGCCGCTACCTCGACGCCCCCGCCGGACGGCACGAAATGCGCATCGCCGCCCACATCCGGCGCGACCAGGTCTTCGCCGACCTCTCCACGCTGCTCCGCCGGAACGCGGCACAGAACTGACTTCAACAGCGTACTCAGCTTTTGAGCACACCGTCGACCAGCTCCGCCACCCGGTCGGCCAGACCGGCGATTTCGCGGTTGTGGGTGATCATCACGATCGAACGCTCCGGATGCGCCGAACGCAGTTCGCCGAAGAGATCGAGAATGCCGCTGCCGGTCCGGCCGTCAAGGTTGCCGGTCGGCTCATCCGCCAGCAGGAGTTCCGGTTCATTGATCAGCGCCCGGGCGATCGCCGCCCGCTGCTGCTCGCCGCCGGAGAGTTCGCTCGGCCGGTGGCGGAGCCGTCCGGAGAGTCCCATCGTCGACAGCAGCGATTCGGCCCGCTCCCGCGCCGAACGCTTCGATACTCCGGCAAACCGGGCCGGAAGCATCACATTCTCCAGAATCGTCAGCTCCGGCAGCAGGTGGTAGGCTTGAAAAACGAAACCGATCCGCTGATTGCGGAACTTCGCCGCCGCCCGGCGGGAGAGTCCGGCCAGATCAGTTCCGGCAACCCGGATGGCGCCCGCGTCCGGCTTCTCCAGCGCGCCGAGCAGGTTGAGCAGCGTCGTCTTGCCGCTGCCGGAAGCGCCGAGCAGACAGGCCCACTCGCCGCATTCGATCCGCCAGTCTACGCCGCACAGCACCTCCAGCACGGAGTTACCCATTCTATAGCTTCGCCGGACACCGGCAAGCTCGATGATCGCTTCCTTCTCCTCACTCATAACGCAACGCCTTTGCCGGATCGAGCAACGCCGCCCGCAACGCCGGAAGCAGCGCCCCCAGCGTGCAGAGAATCACCGACGCCGCAATGATGAAACCGACGTCCCCGGGCACGATGTGCGCGGGCAGTTCGTCGAAGTAATAAAGCTCTTTCGGGAAGAGTTCCGTGCCGGTCGCCCGCGAGACGAAGTGCATGATGTCGTTGCGGAAAAGGATCACCAGCCACCCCAGCAGCGTCCCGACGCCGCTGCCGATCACGCCGATCAGGAACCCCTGCAGTACGAAGATCCGCGTTACCGCCCCGTCCCCCGCGCCGAGCGCCTTCAGCAGACCGATTTCGCGGGTCTTCTGGTAGACCGACGTCACCAGCGTATTGGTGATGCTGAACGCCGCCACCAGCACGATGAAGATCAGCAGAAAGAACATCATCCGCTTCTCCACCGCCAGCACGCTCAGCAGCTGTTTGTTCTCATCCTCCCAGCTGGAGACTCGGTAGTCGCCGAGCTTTTCGCGCAGCGTCTTGATGAGCTCCTTCTGCTCGAACGGATCCGGCCCCCAGCCGAAAACACTGGTCGCACTGCCCCACGGCAGGTCGAAAAGTTCGGCGGCATCATCCACCCCGACGAAAAGTACGCTGCGGTCGAAATCATACTTGCCGACCGAATAGATTCCGGTCACGGTGAACTCGGCGGGCAGATAGGCGGAGCTGTCGGGATTGATCTCCATGCCGCCGTCCGGCTTGAACCGGACCAGGCTGGTCAGCCGCTTCGGCGAATGCAGCAGAATCTTGTCGCCCACCTTCACCCCCCAGCGCGCCGCCATGTGGGTGCTGATGATCGCCTCGTTCTTCTCCAGCGAAAGCATTCCCCGCCGGAGCGCCGTGTCGAATTCGAGATGTTTGCGCAGCTCCTTCGCCCCGGTGCCGAAGAGGAGCAGCTGCATGTCGAGCTCGCGCCCGCGCTGCACCAGCACCGACGACTGAATCACCGCTGCCGCGTCGCCGCCCGCCGCCCGGACCGTCTCGACGATCTTCGACGGATCCCGGATCACTCGCCGCCACGGATCGCGTACCTGAAAATGCGCCTGCGTCTCCACCAGCTTCTGTTTCATAAGGTCGGTGAATCCGGTCATCACCGCCAGCACCACCATCAGCACCGCCACACCGAGTGTCACGCCAAGCACGCTCGAAAGCGTGATCAGCGACACCGCATTCCGCTTGGGCTTCAAATAGCGCCCGGCCAGAAAAAGTTCCGTCAGCATATCCAATCCATTGTTTGTCAAGCTGGTAATATATCAACCGGCGAAACGAAACGCAAGGGCGCCACCGAAGTTTTCCGGAAAAAACCGCGAAGCGAGTCTGCTGTCCTGCAGTACGAGGTCCCGGTGGAGCGGGGTGGAAGTACAATATTCCCCACAGGAAGAAATCCCGAGGGAGCGGGGAGGAAACACGCGTTACCCACAGGGCGCGCTCCGACTCCGACGAGTTGGATGCCCCATTCTCGTCAAAGCGCGCCCTGTGGGTAACTCTGCCCGGCGGAGCAGATCAGAGGATATCGAATCCCCCCTGCGACTCCCGCTGCAGCACCGCCTCGCCCGCCGCCAACGGCACGCTGCACCACACAGCCTCTCCGTCACCGAAGTTAGCCAGCAGCCGGTAACGCACCCCGTCAACCCCGCGAAACCGCATTCCGCGAAGTCCATCTGCGGCGAAAAGAAACTCCTCGTCCGCGGCAAACGCTTCCGGCGCGTCGACCGCGAGCGCAACCGCCGTATCTGCGAGAACCGTCCCGGCAGGATACCGCCTGAACGGCACACCGGGCTCCCCGCCGACGGTCTCAATGTAGAGTGACTTCAACGCCGGAGCATGCAGAAGCGCTGCCTCCCGTTCCGCCGGGCGGAAGATCCGCAGCGACTCCACCCCGCCCACCGCCGCGACGGAGAGACGCCCCTCCACCGTCAGTTTCCGGCTGCCGGTGTCGATCTCCTCCGCCTGCGCCGGCAGCGCCGACGTCTCCCGCTCGTTCTCCGCTGCCCGGTAACGACGCCGGTTCCGGTTGTACAAATCGTTCGGAATCCGCAGATTCACCGGGATCACCTGTTCAAACGTACTCTCTTTCAGCACCTTGACCAGCTCCAGCACCAGCATGCTCCGCCCC
>CAZPWP010000061.1:0-2119 GCA_964590295.1 uncultured Victivallis sp. | reverse complement strand
CCGGCAGCGCCGCGACCGCAAACCGGCTCTCCGCCACCGGATAGCGTCCTTCGCCCTCGCCGTACGGCTGGGACTCCACCCATTCGACCGAACCGCAGTGAACGAAAAAGTCCGCTCCCGTTTTTCCGGCGGAACCTCCCTGCCGCGCCTCGCGCCGGTGCAGTCCGATGCGGCAGAAGAGATTGCCCTCCCATTCGGCCAGGTCGCTCCGGTCGGCGGGGAGACAGAGCGCCACCGGACCGGCGGCGCCGCGCTGCACGAAACTGCGGATCACCCGGCGGTTCTTCAGCAGATAAGCCCCGTGAAATGGATCGCTCCAGGAACACTCAGGCAGCGGTTCCGCGGCCGGTTCCGGCAGCGGCGCGAGCCGCTCCCACCAGAGCTCCTGCGACAATACCAGCGCCGGATCGGACTCCAGCCGCGTGTAGTAGTAGCAGGATTGCTCCCGGATGCCCCGGAGACGTTCGCCGTAGAAGCTGCCGTCCCGGTTGGAATCCTGTTCCTGGAGCAGCAGTTCGAGATAACGTTCCCGGAGCCGGACCGCATCGGCGTCGCGCAGGAAATCGGCCGCCAGCCACAGCGCGGGCAGCGCATAACACTGGCAGTAGGTGTAGCGCGCCCGGGTGTCGCCGCCGATCCGCAGCAGCCGGCCGTCGTCGAAAAAGAGGTTCTTCACCGTCCGCCAGAGGTCGCCGATATGGAGAAAGAGCGCCTCCGGCGGCTTCTGGCCGCGCTCGCGGAAGTTGAAGTGCAGCATCGCCAGATTCGACAGACAGATGATGCTGTATCCCACATTCATGTAGCCGTGGTGGTCAAGCGAATAGTTCGGCGTGAAATTGAATCCGACGTGCCACTCGCGCAGCGGCCGCCCGTCGAACCGCTGTTCCGACGCGGCGTCGAGCGCGTGCGAAATACCGTTGAGCAGAAAGCGGATCCCTTTTTCGCGCCAGAGCGCGGCATCAGGCGCGTCGGGGTAGTCGAGCGCCGCCCGCCACAGGAAGCCGCCGTTCCAGATATTCGATTCCGGGCAGTTATCGCCGCTGGAGTTGAGCATCCCCGCCTTCACCGGATGTTCCCGCAGCAGGAAATCCGCCTCGGCGAACCGGAACGCCCGGTACCGCTCCCGGTCCTCCCGGGTGAAGTGCGGTTCGAGCGCGTTGATTCCGTGAGTCATCCGTTCGGCGCCGAGCACGCTGATCCAGTGCCGGCCCCACTGCACGCCGTCGGCGGCGGCAAGATCGCCGGAACAGTGGGTCCGCATCGCATAGCGGAAGAGGGCGAGCGCCCGTTCCACCGCTGCCGGATCGGACTCCAGCACGCCGGAAACCGCCAGCGCGGCCACAACGTTCATATTGCTCTGGACCGCCCAGTGCGCGCTCTCGCCGGTACCGTAGTATGCAAGTTCCGGATGGCCGGGAACGCTGCGCAGCAGCGTTCCCGACGCGAATTCGAGCCATCTGTTCAGTGCGGAGCAACAGCGGTTCCGAAGTTCTTCTTCCATCGTTTCCTCCCGGGTTTGGAATTGTCCCTTTCCTATAATAAATCACGATTTTCGAAAAAAAGAATGGTTTTTTTCCGGATTTTCATATATATTGATATGATTTCACCGTATCAGAAGGAAAAAACAGGTGCAATGGAGGAACTGGAACATCTGGAAGCGGAACTCGCGGCATTCGAGCAATTCTCCGGGCAGCCGCTGACCATTCTCGGGCTGGACGGCATCTTCGACTTCCGCCAGTCGCGGCGGCTCTTCACCCCGCAGCGCACCTCGCACAAGAAGATTCCCGCCTGCGCGGCAATTTTCAGCGAACGGTGTATCGAACACTGCCGCCACCGGCAGACGCGGCGCTGCCGCGAGGCGGCGGGACCGTTCGTCTCGGAGTGTCCGTTCGGAATCCGGCAGCTGGTCTTCCCGCTGCGGGACCGGCTGGTCCACTACGGTATGCTCTTTCTCGGCGCGTGGAGAAGGAAAGCGCCGGAGACGGCACTGTCGGAACCGTTCCGGAGCGAGTACGCGAAGCTGCCTCCCGCCGATCCGGCAGAGGAGGAGAAGCTGCTGCTTCTGGGCGAGCTGTACGCGGACGGCGTTCTTCATCGGCTCCGCGCCCGGGGACTGCTG
>CAZPWP010000060.1:0-10340 GCA_964590295.1 uncultured Victivallis sp. | reverse complement strand
CTGCCCGCCGGTGGGCGTGATGTCGGTGATCGCCGCGCAGGAGGCATTCACCGAGGCCGGGCTGCCGCTGGAGGAGCTGCGCGAACGGCGCATCGCCATCATCGGCGGCGTGGCCAGCGGCAACTACATCGAGGTGTTCGACGAGGCGGATGGCTACATCCGTTCCAACTACCGGCTCCGCAACGTGTCTCCCTATTCGGTGCCGCGGGTGATGCCGTCGTCGGCGATCTCCAATCTGTCGCTGATCTTCGGAATCACCGGGGAATCCTACGATATTTCCACCGCCTGCGCCAGCAGTGCGCTCTCGATCATGGTGGGAACCCGGCTGATCCGTTCCGGGCAGTACGACATCGTGCTCGCCGGCGGCGCCGAGCAGATCGACTGGGTGCAGGCGCTGGGGTTCTGCGCCTGCCGGGCGCTGTCGCACAAATACAACGAGACGCCGGAGCGGGCGAGCCGTCCCTTCGATCGCGACCGCGACGGCTTCGTGCTGGCGACGGGCGCGGCCTACGTGGTGCTGGAGTCGGAACGCAGCTGCCGGGCGCGCGGCGTGCGGCCGATCAGCGAGATCTCCGGCGTCGCCTCCAACAGCAACGCGCACGACATGGTTGTGCCGGATGCGGCTGCTTCCGCGGCGGTGATGCGTGAGGCGATCGCCGACGCCGGGCTGAGCGCGGCTGATATCGGTTATGTCAACACCCACGGCACCGGAACTCCGGTGGGGGATCCGGTCGAGCTGGAGGCGATCCGCCGGGTGCTCGACGACAAGGCGGCGATCAACAGCACCAAATCGCAGACCGGGCACATGGTCGGTGCGACCGGCGCGGCGGAGGTGATCTTCACCTCGCTGATGCTGGAGCGTCATTTCATCTCGCCGTCGATCAATCTGGAAAATCCCGATCCGGAGTTCGCCTGGGCGGACCTGGTCCGCGAATGCCGCACCGGCACGACGATCCGGCACGGGCTGTCGAACAGTTTCGCCTTCGGCGGGTCGAATGCGGCGATCGTGATCTCCGACTGTGGCGGCAGGTAAGCGGCGCCGTCCGTCGGGAAAGGGGATGGGATGCAAGGGCAGGGCAGGCCGGTCCGGCCGCGGCTCCCGGAGTGGATCCGGGTGCGGGTCGGCGCCAACTGCGCGGGCGAGGTGAGCGCCATTCTGCAGGACCTCCGGCTCAACACGGTCTGTTCCGGGGCGATGTGTCCCAATCTCGGCGAATGCTTCTGCCGCGGCACGGCGACCTTTCTCATCATGGGACGCAATTGCACGCGCAACTGCAAATTCTGTGCGATCGGCCACGATCCGCATCCGGCGCCGCCGGAACCGGATGAAGCGGTCCGGCTGGCGGAGGCGGCAGTCCGGCTCAAACTCCGTTACGTGGTGGTGACCAGCGTCACCCGCGACGACTTGCCCGACGGCGGCGCCGGATGTTTCGCCGCGGTGATCGAGGAGCTCCGCCGCCGTTTGCCGGAGGCGGAGACCGAGGTGCTCACCCCCGACTTCAACGGCGACGAATCCGCGATCCGGCGGGTGCTGGAGGCACGTCCGGCGGTGTTCAACCACAACGTCGAGACGGTCGAACGGCTCTCTTCGGAGATCCGCACCCGGGCGACCTACCGCCGCACGCTGGAGGTGTTGCGCTTCGCCGCCGCTTCCGACGAGGGGATTCCGGTCAAGTCCGGGCTGATGCTGGGGCTGGGCGAGAGCGACGAGGAGGTGCGCCGTACGCTGCGCGACCTGCGGGAGGCCGGGGTTTCGATCGTGACGATCGGGCAGTATCTGCCTCCTTCGGCGGCGCACTGGCCGCTGGCGCGCTACGTGACGCCGGAAGAGTTCGAAGCGTACGGCGCGTTCGCCCGCGAACTCGGATTTCGGGCGGTGGCGAGTGCTCCTCTGATGCGAAGTTCCTATCATGCGGGCGAACTGGTCCGCGAAGTGAGGTGAAACGATGTATTGCGATGTCTCTTCGACCCGGCGGGTGGCGGTCTGCTGCGCCTCTTCCTTCGGACGCCATCCGCTCTACGCCGATGTCGCCGCCGAATTCGGGCGGATTCTGGCGGAGCGGAACATCGGGCTGGTCTACGGCGGCTCCGGCACCGGCATGATGCAGGCGCTGGCGGAAGCGGTGCTGGGCAACGGCGGCGAGGCGATCGGCGTCTATCCCGCCGAGTTCCCCCGCGAGCAGCTTCAGCAGGGACTTGCCCGGACCATCGAAGTGGAGTCGCTCGCCGAACGCAAGGAGGTGATGCTCGAACTCGCCGACGCGGTGGTCGCCCTGCCCGGCGGCTTCGGCACGCTCGATGAACTCTTCGACGCCTTCTGCCGATTCAAGCTCGGTTACATCCGCAAGCCGTGCGGACTCCTGAACGCGGGCGGCTACTACGATTTTCTGCTGGAATTCCTCGACCGCGGGGTCGATTCCGGACTGATCGCAAAGCAGGACCGGGCGATGCTGCCCGCTTCCGCCGATCCCGCCGCGCTGCTGGACGAACTCGAACGGGTCCGCAGCGAGAGCGCCTTCAGGATCGGATGAACTCCGCGAAGTTGGCGTAAAGCTCCTCCAGTTTATTGAGGTAGAACGCGGTGTTTTCGTCGCGTCCCTCCGCCGGCGCGTCGCTGAGCAGTCTGGCGTTGTCCACCACCGAAATCTTCTTTTTCTCTCCGGTCAGATAGTAGGTGACCTGATCGCCCGACTGGTAGCTGCGGCCGGAACGGAGCGCCAGTTCGTAGGCGGCGCTCCGGCGGCCGGTGCCCGCTTCGAGCTTGCGCCGGTAGGTCTCCGGGGAGTCGTTGAGGTTTTCGGTCTTGGCCAGTTCGGCGAGCGGAATGGTCCGGTCGGCGATCGCCTGCCGGAGCGCCTCATATTCGAGCGGAATCTTCTCCTTCTCCTCCTTGAGCAGGTGTTCGACGACCGCCGCCATGAATTTGCGCTGAAAAGGTTCGAGACCGCGCGACTTGAGCGCGGCGCCGGTGATGTTGACCACGCCGCTGGAATCCAGCAGGGCGTAGTTCTTGCTCTTGTAGGAGAACATCGCCTCATAGCGGGCGTCGAGCTCCACCTCGATTCCGGCCGGGAGGACCGCCTGGATCCGGGCGTTGAAGGCGGCGGAATCCTCCACGCCGGCGGGTGGCTGGAAGTAGATGCCGTCGGTATCCATCTCGAGCACATGGGCTCCCGCGTCGGTGAGGAAGCGGAGCATCGAGGTGAGGATATCCCGCCCGCGGGCCGTGACCCGTTCCGCCATGTCGTAGTCGTTGAAGGTCCCCTGCGAAAATCCGAGGTAGCCGTAGAAGGAGTTGATCAGGATCTTGAAACTGCTCTGGAGCGCCTGGAAGTAGTTCCGGCGGACCGGATCCGGATCGGTACGGGCGGCGTCCTTCGCCTCCAGCCGGAAACTGCGCAGCGCGCCGAGCAGCCGGGGGAACTCCCCGAGTTCGTCGTGGGCCGGAATCCACCCTTCGGCGAGGATGATCGACGGGTACAGCGAACGCACGTCGCAGTGCCAGACGTTGCGGAAGACCCCGCTCGCCTCCGCCCGGGTGAGCGCCCCCGCAAAACGGCGCGCCGCCTCCGGCTGCGGCAGGCTGTGGCGCTGCTTGAGGTATTCGGCGGTCAGCAGCGCGTCGAGGCTGGTGCCGGTGCCGCGCACGACCACGTCCTGATACTTCATCGGCAGGAGCTGGGTCTGGTAGAAGTAGCTCGGGCTGAGGAGGGCGCTCAGCGCCTCGCTTTCGCGCACGTCGTCGAGGGCGTAGGCGAGCAGTTTCTGCCGGTCGTTCGTCCAGGCGTCGGAAATATCGCGCCCCTCCAGATAGGTGCGGTCGCTCGAGGCGATCTTGAAGTGACGTGCAAGATATTTGAGGTTGTAGGACTCCAGATTGCGGTTCGACAGGTCGTAGAACATCGCCAGATGCAGCGTGTCGATGGTGTGTCTGCCGTGGAATTCGTAGCGGGGGTAGTTGATCAGCCGCTCGGCGATGGTGAACCGGCTGGGGCGTTTCCGGGGAGCGGAGCCGTCGCGGCCGAGGGTGAGTTTGAGTTTGTACCGTCGGGCGCGGGTTTCGAGGTAAGGCAGGTCGAAACGGCAGATGTTGTGCCCTTCGATCACATCCGGATCGCGTTCGGCAACGGTCCGGAGAAACGCTTCGATCAGCTCCTTCTCGCTCATCGTCTCCTGTGAGAGCACCGTTTCATAGCCGGTCGAGTCGCGCAGCGAGATGATGATGATCTCATCTCCGGGGCGGTCGGCGTTGGGGAAGTCGTATCCCGGCGTGGTCAGCGTCTCGAGGTCGAAGGAGAGCCGCCGCAGTTCGGGGAAACTCATGCCGCCGAAGAGGCGGGTTTCCGACTCCAGCAGCGCCTGCTGGGCGAGGTCGCGGTAGATCGAATAGGGCGCGCGGGTGTTCTTCTTCAGAAAGGCGAGGGCCGCGTCGTAGGCGCCGGTGTCGGGGAACTTCGCCAGCGTGCAGAAGAGCATCTGCCCGGAGAGCGGTTCCTGCTCGAAGGCGCCGTCGAATCCGTCGAGTTGTTCGGGGGAACTGAGCAGCAGGAACGGTGCGAACGGCACCTCTTCGGTGCGGAATTTCTCCCCGTCGTGAAAAAAGAAGATCGCCCGGTTCGCGGCGACCTCCACCGCGACGGCGCCGGGACGGCGGTTCGGAACCAGTTTTTCCAGGAACATGATCGTTTCTCCTCTCTCGCTGATCGTTGCGGTAACCGGGAGCTCCGGAAAATGGTTCCGGCCGGTTTCCCGGAAGGGTCAGAACGAGTTTTCCGGACCGGGGAAGGCACCGTTCCGGACATCCTCCGCGTAATTTCTGAGCGCCTCGCGGGTGAGTTTCCCCAGTTCGGCGTAACGGCGGGAGTGTTTCGGGGAGAACTCCTCGAAGAGGCCGAGCACGTCGTAGAGCACCTGCACCTGCCCGTCGCAGTGGACGCCCGAACCGATGCCGATGGTGGGGATGGTCAGCGCTTCGGAGATCCGGAGGCCGGCTTCGGCGGGCATGCACTCGTGCAGCAGCGCGAAGGCTCCCGCCGCCTCGACCGCCCGGGCGTCGCTGAGCAGCTTCTCCACCTCGGCGTCGGTTCGCCCGGTGATCCGGTAGGTGCCGGAGGTCTGGATGCGCTGCGGCAGCAGCCCGAGGTGGGGCATGACCGGGATTCCGCAGTTCACCAGGCGGGAGATCAGCGGCACGAGTTCGGCGCCGCCCTCGAGCTTGACGGCGTTGGCGCCTGCTTCCTTGACGGCGCGTCCGGCGTTGCGGAGCGCCTCTGCGATGCTCACCTGGTAGCTCATGAAGGGCATGTCGAAGATGACGAAGGCGTCGGGGGCGCCGCGCCGGACGGCGCGGGCGTGGTGAAGCGCCTCCTCCATCGTGAGCGGCAGGGTGTTTTCATATCCGAGCACGGTCATCGCGAGGGAGTCTCCGACCAGGAGCACGTCGATTCCGGCTGCGAATGCGGCGGCGGCCGAGGGGGCGTCGCCGG
Organism: uncultured Victivallis sp.; assembly: GCA_964590295.1. Lineage (GTDB taxonomy): Bacteria > Verrucomicrobiota > Lentisphaeria > Victivallales > Victivallaceae > Victivallis. The sequence continues at coordinate 4,854 of CAZPWP010000060.1, read as the reverse complement.
CGGTGATCATGACGATTTTCTCTCCAGATTCCTTCCGTTTGCGGAAGGTGCGGACGTTGGTTTTTTTGTTCATGGATGAACCTCCTTGCGGCCGGATGCTCTCCACATTCTGATCGGTCTGGTCATCCGGCTCCCTATAATATGCGCCTGGAATGTTTTTTTTGCAAATTTCATTTTGCACTTTGCCGCATGTGGTGTATAGTTGTTGCCGGGAGAATTCACTACTGGGAGGATGCCTATGAAAAAAGAGAAGAAGAGACGTCTCCGCCGGATCGCCGACCGCGCCCGCCGCCGCCGGGAGGAGCGCCATGAGATCGTCACCGGAAAACTGACCGTGACCCCGGGCGGATTCGGGTTTGTCGCTCTGCCGCCGGCACTGGACGGGCATCCGCAGGAGGATGTGTTCATCCCGCCGAAATTCATCGGCCGCGCGATGGACGGCGACGAGGTCCGGGTGGAACTGATTCCGCAGCGGGAGGAGTTTCGCGAAGAGCGGCGCGGTCCCGCCGGGCGGGTGGTCGAAGTGATCGATCAGGCGCGCGAGGATTTCGTCGGCGAACTGCTTCCCGGCAGCCGGGTCCGTCCGCTGAACCGCCGGATGCCGGACGACGTCGAGATTTCCGGGGCCCGCCACGGCGCCCGCCGCGGCGACTGGGTCCGGGTGCGGCTGCTCCGCAACGAAGGCGGCGTCTGGCACGGCACCATCAGCAAGGTGATGGGGCGCGCCGGTGTGATCGCCGCCGACCTCGACGCGATCGTTGCCGAATACGATCTTGCTCCGCCCTACCGGGATTCGGACAACGAGGAGGCGCTGGCGCTCCAGCCGCGCGATATCGCCCGCGAGGACCGTACCGGCGAACTCACCGTCACCATCGACCCGGTCGACGCGAAGGATTTCGATGACGCGATTTCAATTCTGCCGGGGAAGAAGGAGTCTGAAGTGATCGTCGGCGTGCATATCTCCGACGTGGCGGCCTACATTGCATCGAAGTCGAAATTCGACCGGGCGGCGGAGACACGGGGGTTCAGCTGTTACCTGCCGGGGCGGACATTGCCGATGCTTCCGGCGGCGCTGACCGCGCGGATCAGCCTCCGCGCCGGGGCGGATTCCTGCGCCCATTCGGTCTACCTCACGGTGGACAAAGCCTCCGGAAAGGTGCTCGACTTCCGCCGCATCCACACCAGAATCCGGGTGGATCACCGGCTCAACTACGAAGAGGTGCAGTCGTTCATTGACACCGGCAAGGCGCCCGAAGGGTGGTGGTCTGAGGCGCTCTGCAATACGCTGCGCGACCTGGTCGCCGTCACCCGCCGGATGCGGGAGTACCGCAAGGCGAACGAGTCCTTCATCGATCTCGCACTGCCGGAGATCCGGGTGCTGTGCAGCGAGGCGGACAACCGCATCCTCGGGCTTTCTGCGAAGACCGCCGGTGAGTCGGAGAATCTGGTCGAGGAGTGCATGCTGGCCGCCAATTCGGCGGTGGGAACCGAGCTCGGGCAGAAGAACGTGGCCGGTCTCTACCGGGTCCACCCGGCGCCCGATCTGGAGAAGATCGCCGAATTCTCCGACCTCATGGAGGATGCGTTCGGCATCGTCCCTGGCGACTTGACCGACCGGAAGGCGTGCAACCGCTTCATCGCCGGTCTGCCGGACGATCCCCGGCGACCGGTGATTCTGAACCATCTGCTCCGTTCGCTGCCGCGCGCCTATTACCTCGAGAAGCCGGCGCTGCACTTCGGACTGGGCAAAGGGCGCTACAGCCATTTCACCAGTCCGATCCGGCGTTATCCGGACCTGGTGGTTCATCAGCAGCTGTGGAATCTCGACACCCACGTGCGGACCCGTTCGGTTTCGACGCTGGCGCGCGTGGCCGAGGAGTGCTCCGGGAAGGAGGAGAACAACGCCGCCGCCTATTTCGCCGCGAACGACCGGCTGAAACTCCGCTACCTCCAGGAACTGCTCGAGAGGGGCGGGGAAAACATGTACGAAGGGGTGGTCGCCAAGGTGACCGGCGCCGGACTGCAGGTGGATGTGTACGAACTTGGACTCTACGGATTTGTTCCGCGGGAACAGCTGCGCGGTGACTTCCGCCGTTCGAACTGGTCGCTGAAGCTCCGGCGCGGGGAGGGGGGGTACAAGACGGGCGATTTCATCTACCTGCGGCTGGCGCAGATCGACTTCGCCCGCGGCAACGCGGTCTTTGTGACTGCCGGGCGCTGAGGAGAGGGTCGAACGTGTTCCGGCCAGTCAGCGTTTCCGGCCGGAGCCCCCTTTCCAGCTCAGCAGCAGCGCGGAGTTGAGCACGACCGCGACGGAACCGGCATTGTGAACCAGCGCGCCGGCCACCGGATTGAGAATTCCCATCCCCGCAAGGAGGATGGCGACGAAGTTCAAAACCATCGAAAAGGTCAGGTTCAGGCGGATCGTCGTCATGGTCCTCCGGGCCAGGCGCAGCAGGTAGGGCAGCTGGCGGATGTCATCGTCGACCAGGGCGATGTCCGCGGTCTCCACGGCGATGTCGCTGCCGATGCCGCCCATGGCGATGCCGACGAACGCCTTTTTCAGCGCCGGGGCGTCGTTGATGCCGTCGCCGATCATGCAGACCGGTTCGCCCGCCTGCTGAAAGCGGTCGATGATCGCCAGCTTCTCCTCCGGCAGACAGTCGGCGTGTATTTCATCGATGCCGGATGTTTCGGCAATGTGCTGAGCGGCACTGCGGTTGTCGCCGGTCAGCAGGGCAGGGCGGATGTCCAGGACGCGGATTCCCGCGATTACCTCGGCGGCATTGTCCCGGAGCACGTCGGCGAGTGCGACGAAACCGCAGAACTTCCTGTCCGCGGCCAGATAGATGACGGTCGCTCCTTCCGCGGTCCGCTGCTCGGCCTGGCGGCGGGCCGCGGCGGGGATCTCAATGCCGGCGCGCTCCAGCAGCTCCGGTTTGCCCGCCAGAAGAGAACGGCCTTCCACCACGGCCGCCACGCCCCGGCCGGGAAAGAGTTCGAAGGAGTCCGGTTGGGGAAGTTCCAGCTCCGGATGGGCTTCGCGACAGCTGTTTACCACCGCTTTGCCGAGCGGGTGTTCGGAGCGGAGTTCCGCTGCCGCCGCCAGCCGGTAGAGCTCCTGTTCGGTCGTCGCTTCGAGCATGGAGTAGAGGGCGACCACCTTCGGTGTCCCGCAGGTGAGCGTGCCGGTCTTGTCCAGCACCACTCGTTTGACTTCTGCCAGACGTTCGAGCGCGTCCCCCTCGCGGATCAGGACCCGGTGGCGGGTCGCGTTGCCGATCGCCGCCATGATCGCCGTCGGCGTTGCCAGAACCAGCGCGCAGGGGCAGAAGACCACCAGAATCGTCACCGCCCGGATGACCTCTCCGGTGACGCACCAGACCCCCGCCGCCGCCAGCAGAGCGATCACCACGATCCAGGTGGCCCAGCGGTCGGCCAGCCCGACGATCCGCGCCTTGCCGGCGTCGGCGGACTGCACCAGGCGGACCATTCGCTGAATGGCGCTGTCGGAGTCGCGGCGGGTGGCGCGCATATCGAATACGCCGAAGCGGTTGACCGTGCCGCTGAACACCTCGTCGCCCGGCTGTTTTTCCACCGGCATCGATTCGCCGGTTACCACCGACTGGTCGATGGAACTTTCTCCATGCAGAATGAGGCCGTCCACTGGAATGATTTCCCCGGGGAGCACCCGGAGCGTGTCGCCCGCTTCGACCGCTTCCGCCGGAACCATCTCCTCGCTTCCGCCGATCAGGCGGCGGGCGATGCGGGGGGTCAGGCGGATCAGTTTTTCGATGCCCGCCTGCGCTCTTGCGACGGTGCTCTCCTCCAGAAAGGAGCCGAGTTGCATGATGAAGGCGACCTCGCCGGCGGCGAAGATTTCTCCGATGACGACCGAGGCGATCAGCGCCAGCGAGACCAGCAGATCCGCCTTGATGTCGAACCTGGGGTACAACCCGGCGACGGCGTCCTTCAGAATCGGAATGCCGCACAGTGCGATGGCCGCCCAGGCGGCGTCGATGCACAGCTGCCCGGGAAAACAGAGGCTGACCAGCAGCGACGCTCCGGAGAGGACCAGAAAGAGGATCTTCCGGAAGTTCTCGCTCCGGAACCACCTCTGACATTGGGAAAACATTGTATTTGCTCCTTCTGATGATTGGATTGTCTTTTTTTTAATATACTTATAGGGGTATAGGTATGCAAGCGAAAAAAAAGAAGAATCCGTGAAAAAATTCCACCGGCGATTCAGGATTTGTTGGTGAAATGGGTGAGTGCTCTGGCGAACTCGGAGATGGTTTTGTCGGCGTCGCCGTGTTCGATGCCGTCGCGGACGCAGTGGCGGAGATGTCCTTCGAGGATGATCTGCCCCACCTTGTGGAGGGCGCCTTTGGCGGCGTTGATCTGGATCAGGACCTGTTCGCAGGGAATCTCATTTTCGATCATCTTGTCGATGGCGTTCAGTTGCCCGATCACCTTGCTCATCCGGCGGTGGAGATTTGCCGCATCCATACATTTTCGCATAGTCGCCTCGCTTCTGGAATCTTTTTCTTTACGGTACTTCCGAAAACGGCGCTTGTCAAGATCCGGATGGAAAAGAGAGAGAAAAGTAGAATCGTTCCGATATAAAAATTAGGTTTTGTCCCAAATCTTGTGAAGCCGAAGATTGTTTCTTGCAGTGAACTTTCCATGCCTCTTCGACGGTCTTTGCCATACGTTACACCTCTTTCACGCTCGAAAACGGCCTGGCCCGCGCCCTGTTAAGCGCGGTCAGCGCCGCGAAGCATGTCTCTACGGCTTGGCCCTCGCCATGGGGCCGGCCGGGCGCTTACCTGTGTATCGTAAAGAGGAACCGAC
>CAZPWP010000059.1:4420-10448 GCA_964590295.1 uncultured Victivallis sp. | reverse complement strand
CGGAACCGTACGTCCGGTGGTGTGAGAGGACGAGGAAATAAGAAATTTTCTTAATCTCCTCTCCTGCTCGATCCCCGGGATTCAGCCTGAGATGCCGTGAAGAAGCGGGATTTTTCATTTTGAGGGATTGAAATCGGCCGAGTTGCCGTTATCTTATTCCGATAAACGCGGCAGAACGAACCGATACGGGGAGGTGAGATGATGTTCGGCGGAATATACGAAGGACGCCGGGTTCTGGTGACCGGGCACTCCGGATTCAAAGGGAGCTGGCTTTCGGCATGGCTGCTCCGACTCGGCGCCAGAGTCTGCGGCATTGCGCTCCGGCCCGGATACGAACCAAATCTCTATTCGCTGCTCAACCTTGATCTCGAATCGGAGTGGTCCAATGTGCGGGAGAGCGAAGAGGTGCGGTTGATTTTTGCCTGCTTTCAGCCGGAGATCATCTTTCACCTGGCGGCACAGGCGCTGGTGCTCCCCTCCTACGAGGATCCAGCGCTCACCTTCGCGACCAACGTCATGGGAACGGTCAATGTGCTGGAGGCGTGCCGGGCGACTCCGACGGTCCGGGCTGTGGTTATCGTCACCAGCGACAAGTGTTACGAGAACCGCGAGCAGCTTCGGGGGTACCGGGAGGAGGAGCCGATGGGGGGATTCGATCCCTACAGCGCATCGAAAGGATGTGCCGAACTGGTGACCGCCTCCTACCGGCGCAGTTTCTTTCCGGTGGAGAAGTTCGGCTTCGCGCACCGCACCCTCGTCGCCAGCGCCCGGGCGGGCAACGTGATCGGCGGCGGCGACTGGGCGGCCGACCGGCTGGTGCCGGACCTGATGCGTTCCGCCGCCGCCCACCGGGAGGTGCCGCTGCGCAATCCCGACGCGGTCCGCCCCTGGCAGCATGTGCTCGAACCGCTCAGCGGTTACCTCGAGCTCGGCAGACGACTCTGCGAGGGGCGTGCGGAGTTTGCCGGCGCCTGGAATTTCGGTCCCGCTCCCGGAGCGGCGGTTTCGGTGAAGGAGGCAGCCGCGGCACTGCAGCGCTACTGGCCGGCGGTCCGGTTTCGGGCGGCAGGCAATTCGGAGGCTCCGCATGAGGCGAAGCTGCTGCAGCTCGACTGCACGAAGGCGCAGCAGCTCCTGAAGTGGCACGGCGTCTGGGAGCCGGAGACCGCGTTCCGCCGGACGGCGGAGTGGTACCGCGATTTCTATTGTCAGAAACAGATCAATACCGATGCGGATTTCGACGCCTATTTCGAAAGCGCCGCCGCGGCGGAGATGGAGTGGATGAAATAAGGTGAAGAAGAAAATCACAGTCGTGAGCAGCTGTTTCAACGAGCTGGAGAACCTTGAGGAGTTCTGCCGCCGGGTGCGGGAGGCGTTCGGGAAGCTGCCGGAGTATGAGTTCGATATGATCATCGCCGACAACTGTTCCACCGACGGGAGCCGGGAACTGCTGCGCCGCCTCGCCGCGGCGGACCGGCGGATCAAGGTGATCCTCAACGCCGCAAATTACGGGCACATCCGCTCCCCGTACAACGCACTGCTGCAGGCGGACGGCGACGCGGTGGTGATGCTCTGCAGCGACCTGCAGGAGCCGCCGGAACTGATTCCGGAGCTGGTGCGCCGCTGGGAGGAGGGGTACCGGGTGGTCTGCGCCGTCAAGCCGCAGAGCCGGGAAAATCCGCTGATGTTCCGGATCCGCTGCTTCTACTACTGGCTGCTCGATCTGGTCTCTGAACTGCCGCAATTGCACAACTTCACCGGATTCGGCCTCTATGACCGCCGTTTCATCGAAGCGCTGCGCCGCTACCACGAGCCCTATCCCTACTTCCGCGGACTGGTGAGCGAGATCGGTTTCCAGCGGATCGAGGTGCCTTACGTGCAGGAGAAGCGGAAACACGGCCGAACCAAGAACAACTTTTTCACCCTCTACGACATGGCGATGACCGGTTTCGTCAACCACACCAGGCTGCCGCTGCGGCTGGCGGCCTTTGCGGGGCTGAGTCTGGCGGTGCTGAGTCTGCTGATCGCGGCGGGGTATCTCATCTACAAACTGCTCTACTGGGATACCTTTCAGCTCGGCCTCGCGCCGCTGGTGATCGGACTGTTCTTCTTTGCGGCGGTCCAGCTGGTGTTCATCGGCATCATCGGCGAGTACATCGGCGCGATCTGGACGCAGGTGAAGGACCGGCCGCTGGCGATCGAGGAGGAGAAGATCAATTTTGACACCGAAGACGAGCGTTGTGCTCAGAACAATCCAAAGGAGAAAGATTGAAATGGTGACATTGAAAACCAGCTGTGGCGACATCCGGATCGAATTGTTCGAGAAGGAGGCGCCGGAGACCGTGAAGAACTTCCTCGCCTACGTGGATTCCGGCTTCTACCGGAACACTCTCTTTCACCGGGTCATTCCGAACTTCATGATTCAGGGCGGCGGCATGGACCGCGAATTCCGCCAGAAACCGACCAATCCGCCGGTGAAGAACGAGGCGGCCAACCAGATCCCCAACCGGCGCGGCACCATCGCGATGGCACGCACCAACGTGGTGGACTCGGCGACCAGCCAGTTTTTTATCAATCTGGTGGACAACGACTTCCTTAATTTCCGGGCGCCGACGCCGCAGCACTGCGGCTACTGTGTCTTCGGCCGGGTAGTCGAGGGGATGGATGTGGTCGACAAGATTGCCGAAGTGAAGACCGGCGTGCGGGGCATGCACCGCGATGTGCCGCTGGAAGAGGTGGTGATCCTCGATGCGGTCCGCGACTGAGAAAAGCGCCTGACGTGAAAACGCGCCCTTCCGGAGAACCGGAGGGGTGCGCTGTTTTGGGCGGGAGCGACGAGTTTCAGTCGCAGATCGAACTCACCTGGATCAGCCAGAGCGGATTTTCCGCCGCGGCGCGGTCCCAGGCTTCGCGGTCGGCGGAGGGAATTTCACTGCGCAGTTCCGCCGCGAGTTTTGCCGGAGCCGACGGGGCGGGATTGGCCTCGCGCCGGTGTTCCGAACCGATCAGCAGCAGCGTGAACAGCGCCAGAATCGAGAATAGCCCCAGGCGGCAGAGGCGGTCGCGATTGAACTTCATTTGCTTCCTCCGGTTAAAGGTTCCCATTTATCTGCAGATCGGCCAGCATCTCCTGCTGCCGCTTGTTTTTCAAGTGTTCGTCGATGGCGGCCATCTCCGCGAGATAGCGCTCGACCGCCCAGATTTCCACGCCTACTTCGACGCCGATGACGCATGCTTCGCCGCCCGGCGCCAGACCGGCGAACTCCCGGAACTGCACCGGCAGCGTCACCCGCCCCTGGCGGCTGATCGTCTCCGGCTGCGTCAGCGCTCCGAAGCGGCGGAGGGAGCGCCTCATCACGAAACTTGAGGCGATTTCGTCGACGGCGCCGAGCTCGCGTTTCCGCATCTCGGTGTAGATCTCCTCCGGGTAGAGTGCAATCGCCCCTTCCGGCAGACCGTGCAGGACCACTTCGCCGCTGCAGCGGCGAAGAAAATCATCCACGAAATGCCGGGAGAGCCGTATCCGCCCGTTGCTGTCGACCAGACAGCGGTCCTGTCCGCAGAAAGCTAACATGCGCCTCCGAAGTCCCGATGGATCGTTCAGGAAAAATCCGTCAATTTCCAATATATTCCATATTTTTCCAAAATCAAGTGCTTTTCTGTGGATTTCCGGTAACTTCTCCGGAGGGAACGGGAACGGCGGGAAAAAGTTCAGCGAGGGGGGAGAGAGGGGAAAAACGGTTTCCGGACAGGAAAAAAAAGGCAAAGTTACGGCCTTCGGGCTTGTTATTTGGATAATTTGGTGTATTAATATGTAAAATGATCAGGGAAAAATCCGCCCGGGGCGGACGGCATTCCCTGTGCCCGAATACTGTATTTTGGAAAAATCTGATTCATATAAATGTAAGCAAGAGGTGAAAGAGTGGCAACCAACAATGACATCAGGGCGGCAATTGACAACTCCAGACTGACGACGCGTCTGTCGATCTTCGGCGGAATCGCGGCGCTCATTCTGCTGGTGCTCACCATCGTGCTCGGAATGGTCCGGGGCGAAGCGGGGGGCGCCGATGTATTCAGCCTGGCGATCATTCCCTTCTCTTTGGTCTTGCTTTTCTCGCTCTCTGCGCTGATTTACGGCGTGCTCAGTACCTCGGCAGCACAGGAGAACGAGGAGAAACTGCTGCTGGAAAAACGGCGCGACGTGAGCGCGCTGGATGTGGAGGAAGATGTCCGCTTCACCGCCGGCCGCTCCTTCGAAAACTACCGCCGGTTCGCTCCGTATGTGCTGGCATTGCTCGGCGCGCTGATGATGGCGCTTTATCTTGTCTACTTCTCCCGCAACTGGGCGGCGCGGGCTGCGGCTGTCACCCCCGGAACGGTTTCCGGCAATGCGCTCAACGCCGCGCTGCTTTCGGCGATCATGATGCTGCTCAGCATCTTTTCCGGCGCCTTCTTCGTCGGGCAGTCGCGGGGGCGCGCGTTTCGCTGGCTCCGGCCGGTCGGCGCGTGGCTGGTGACCGGATTCGCGGTGATGTTCGTTTCGACGATCACCGCACTTTTCGCCCACAACAATCACCTCGAGGTAGACGGCTATGCCGCGCGGGTGATCTTCTGGCTCTTTGCCGTGCTCGGCGTGGAGTTCATCACCAACTTCATCATCGAATTCTACCGGCCCCGGACGATGCGCGAATCCCGGCCGATTTTCGAAAGCCGTCTGCTGGCGCTCTTCACTGAACCGGGCGGCGTCATGCGCAATATCGCTTCCGCGCTGGACTACCAGTTCGGATTCAAGGTTTCCGGCACCTGGCTCTACAGCTTCATGGAGCGGTCGTTCTTCCCGCTGATCATCGTGTGGGCCGCGGTCCTCTGGGGCTTCACGATGGTTCACGAAGTCGGGCCGAGCCAGGTCGGCGTCAAGGAGAATCTCGGCAAGGTGACCAGCGAAACGCTGCTTGAGCCGGGAATCTACTGGACTCTTCCGTGGCCGTTTGGAACGGTGAAGCGGTTCAGCTGTACCGATCTTCAGCAGGTGGTGATCGGCGAACTGCACGACCAGAATGAGAATGCGCAGAATGGAGCGTCGAAGCCGGCCAAAAAGACCGGGCTCAGTCAGGTGGTGCTGTGGACCACCGCGCACGGCAGCGATGACAACAACTTCATTGTGGCAGTTCCGCCGGAGGACGGCAAGACGGTCTCCGAAGCGGACGGCGCGTCAATCTCCTTCGTGCGGATGGTGATTCCGATTGATTACCGCATCCGGCGTGACGGGGTGATGGATTACGCCTACCGCAACGCGGATCCGGTCGCGACGCTCAAGAGGATCGGAGAGCAGGCCGCGACCGAATATCTGGCGAGCTCTTCAATGATGGAGATCATGTCCACCCATCGTCTGCGGGCGGAGAAGGAGATGAAGGAACGCATCCAGAAGCTGGCCGACCAGCACACGCTCGGTATCGACATCGTCGCGGTGACCATCCTCGACTCGCATCCGCCGGTGGAGAAGGTCGCCCCCGCCTACCAGAACGTCATCGGCGCGATGGAGGAGATGGAGACCAAGATTCTCGCGGCGGAAACCTACGCGGTGAAGACGGTCCCCGAAGCGGAATCCAGGGCGCTGCGGATCAAGGTGGAGGCGGAGTCCTACCGCCACATGATCAAGACGGTTGCCGCCGCCGAGAGCAGCCGGTTCACCACGCAGCTCTCGACCTACAAGGTGATGCCGGCGATGTTCAAGCTCAAGGGTTACCTCGACTTCCTCGAGAAGGAGTGTCAGGGGATCCGCAAGTTCATCGTCGCCTCCGGACTGAGCGACGAGATCTACGAGCTGAACTTCGAGCAGAAGGAGCGTCTCGATCTGATCGATACCGATATTACGACCATTCAGTAAGTGCAATCGGAAGCAATTCACATAAAAACATTTGGAGGTTTCAAACTTATGGCGACGGGTAACTTTTTCAAACATTGGCCGACGATGCTGCTCGGTCTCGTGGTGGCGGCGATCCTTCTGGTGGCGGTTTTCTCGTACCAG
>CAZPWP010000059.1:0-4410 GCA_964590295.1 uncultured Victivallis sp. | reverse complement strand
GGCGTCCCTCCGAAGTGACCGAACCGGGGCTGCACTTCCGCTGGCCGTTCCCGTTCCAGCGCATCTACCGCTTCGATCACCGCATCCGCTGCTTTGAGGGAGGCGCGGGCAAGCTGGAGGAGACGATGACCGCTGACGGGCAGAACATTCTCGTCGGCATCTACGTAAACTTCCGGATCCAGGATGTCAAGCAGTTCTTCGTCACGCTGGAGAACATGACCAAGGCGGAGGATCAGCTCAATTCATGGATGCGCGGCTATAAGAACGCCGCCTTCGGCCGCTACAAGTTCAGCCAGGTGGTGAACACCGATCCGAAGCTGATGAAACTCAACGAGATCCAGAATGAGATCAAAGAGAATCTCGTGCAGATCAGCAAACCTTACGGGCTGGAGATCGTCAGCGTCGGCATCAATACGATCAATGTGCCGAAGGCGATCAGCGAAAAGGTGTTCGACCGGATGATCCAGGAGCGTCAGCGCGCCGCCGCCCAGTTTCTGGCACAGGGCAACAGCCGGGCGGAGAAGATCCGGATCGACGCTGACCGCGAGAAGGCGATCACGCTGGCCAATGCGGAGGCGCAGGCCAAGGAGATCCGGGCGCAGGGCGATGCCGAGGCCGCCAAGTACTACGCGGTCTTCAAGGAGAATCCGGAACTCGCCGAATTTCTGCGCAAGCTCGATTCGCTGCGCCAGATCATGAAGGGGCGTACCACGCTGGTGTTCGACACCAATGTCGCTCCGTTCGACCTCTTCAAGCCGGGTGCCGAAGTTCTCGGGCCGGTCGCGAAATAACCGGAGGAAACGCGGACTATGGAAGCAAAAGAACCCAAAGGCATCATCCGCGAGGATTTCGACCGCTCCGGCCAGTATGAGGCCGGTTTGAAATCGCTGATCAAGAGCCTCCAGTGGGCATTCGCGTTCCTGCTGGTGGTGATTATCGCCATGCTGCTCTACTTCTTCACCGGTGGCGGCTATTTCGCCGTGGAGCCGCAGCGGGCGGTGCTCGTGCTCAAATTCGGGCAGATGCTGCCGGAGACCTACACCTCCGGCGGTCACTGGTTTCTGCCGTACCCGGTGCATCAGTTCATCGCCATCCAGACCAACCAGCAGTTCATGGATGTGAACTTCATCGCGGCGGAAATGCCCGGCCAGGAGCCGCAGCAATCGCTGGAGCCTGGTCGTGACTCCTATCTGCTGACCGGAGATGCCAACATCATTCACGCGGCATGGTCGATCAGCTACCAGGTGACCAATCCGGCGAAATATTACGGAACACTGAATACGCCGCCGCGCCCGGTGATGAACGGGCGGGTGATGCCCGACGAAACGGTGACCGACGCAGGCGGATTCAGCGGCACGCGCGGCCCGCAGACGCTGATCCGGAATCTCTTCCGGCAGGCGGTGATCCGGGTGACCGCGGGACTCAAGGTCGATGAAATCCTCTATTCGAAGCAGGGGCAGTACAGCGATGAAGTGCGCCGCATTTTCGCCCGGCTGGTGCAGGAGGCCGACTGCGGCATCGAGGTGGAGAATGTGACGCTCAACCGGGTGTTCCCGCCGTCGAAGACCAAGGCGGCGTTCGACGAGGTTGCCGCGGCGAGCAACACGCAGTCGACGCTGATCAACAAGGCCAACGAGTACGAGGTCGAGACGAAGAACAAGGTGCTGGCGCAGCAGGCGGAGATTCTGGCACAGGCGGAAACCTACCGGACTACGGTGGTGGCGGCGGTGAAGGCCGAGAGCGCCTACTTCTCCAGCATCAACAAGGAGTACGCGGCCAGTCCGAAGACTGTGTTGATGGCGCTCTATACGAGCACGCTGGCTGAAGTGCTTCAGGCGCAGGCACAGGAGAGCAAGTTTATTTTGGGCACCAACAGTTCCGGCAAGGGCCGCAAGCAGCTCTGGCTGAAGCTGAATCCCGAGCCGCGGGCGAAGGCTGAAGCGAAAGGCGAGGAGAAGTGAATCATGGCGGAAGAGCTCGATATGAAAGATAAGAATATTGCCGGAACTGTTTCCGGTGGAAATTGTTCCTGCGGGCACGATCACGGCCGCGCTCCGGAAGAGCATCCCGCCTCCTGTTGCGGACACGATCACAACCACAATCACGGGGAGACGAAGGGGTTCTGCCCCTGTGGACACGATACGGTGACCGAGGGGGTCGGGCACGACCGGGCGATGGGGCGGATCTTTTTCGCGCTGCTCGGCGGTCTCCTGACCGTCAACTCCTTCCTGCTGCAGTGGCTGCTGCCCGATCAGGAGTATGCGGCGAGCATGAGTGCGCTCTTCGGAGCCTTCATCCTCGCGCTGCCGATCATCATCACGGCGATCAAGGATCTGATCAACGGCAAGGTGTACATGAACGAGCTGGTCGCGCTGGCGATTCTCGCCGCGCTGGCGAGCGCCGACTTCCAGACGGCCGGCATCATCGCCTTCTTTCTGCTGCTGACGATCATCATTGAAACCCGCACCGCCAGCGGGGCGCAGCGTTCGATCGAGGAGCTGATCAAGCTCACGCCGAACACCGCCCGCCGGCTCGACGGCGATCAGGAGGTCGAGGTACAGGTGACCGACCTCGCCATCGGGGACCGCATCCGGGTCCGGCCGGGAGAGAACTTCCCGGTGGACGCGCGGATCATCTCCGGCGAAAGCACGGTCAATCAGGCGTCGATCACCGGCGAATCGCTGCCGGTGGAGAAGTACGTCGGCAGCGACGTCTTCGCCGGGACTCAGAATCTGACCGGTCTGGTGGATCTTGAGGTTACCAGGGTGGGCGAGGATACCACGCTCGGCAAGGTGAAGGATATGATTCTGCAGGCCGAAGCGAGCCGCACCCCGGTGGTGCGGATCATCGACCGTTACGCGGGCTACTACACCCCGGTGGTGCTGATGCTCGCCTGCGTCACCTGGGGAGTCACCGGCGAGATGAGCCGGGTGATCACGCTGATGGTGATCGCCTGTCCCTGCGCGGTGGTGCTGGCGACGCCGACCGCGGTTGTGGCCGCCGTCGCCGCCGCCGCCCGGCTCGGCATCTTCATCAAGAACGTCAGCCATCTGGAGCTGGCGTCGAAGCTGACGGCATTCGTCTTCGACAAGACCGGCACGCTGACCGACGGACTGCTGTCGGTGGTCAAACTCAATCCGTTCGGCGAGCTTTCCCCGGCGGAACTCCTGCGCATTGCGGGTTCCGCGGAGCGTTACAGCAACCACCCGACCGCGGTCGCCATTCAGAAACTGGCCGCGGAGGCCGGGCTGGAGCTCGGTACCGCCGAGGAATTTCAGGAGGCACCCGGCAAAGGTGTTTCCGCGAAGATCGAAGGTCTCCCCTGTTTGATCGGCCGGGCGAACTGGATGTGCGAGATGGGGGTGGCGGTGCCGGAGCATGACAGCTCCGAGACCGACGGGATGAGCGTGGTCTACGTCGCCCGCGGCGGCGTGGTTCTGGGATGGATCGGATTCCGCGACAAACTCCTCCGCGAAGGGCCGGCGATGATCGCCGATCTGCGCCGCCTCGGTGTGCGGTTCTGTGCGATGGTGACCGGCGACCGGCCGTCGGTGGCCGAATCGGTGGCGTCACAGCTCCAGATCGACGAGTTCCGCAGCGAATGTCTGCCGGAAGGCAAGGTGGAATTCGTGGAAAACATCAAGAAGACCGCGCGGGTCGCGGTGGTCGGTGACGGCGTCAACGACGCTCCTGCGCTGGCGGCCGGCGATCTCGGTATCGCGATGGGAGCCATCGGCAGCGACATCGCGATCAACAGCGCCTCGGTGGCGTTGATGACGAACGATCTGCGCCGGATTCCGATGCTGGTCTATCTGTCGCGCAAGTCGCGGATGGTGATCAACCAGAACCTGCTGTTCGGCATGTTGTTCGTCTTCGGCGGCATGGTGCTGTCGGTGTTCGGCTGGATGACGCCGATCTGGGCGGCGGTGCTCCATGCGGGCAGCACGCTCATCATCATCTTCAACAGCGCCCGTCTGGTCCGTATCGGCGAAGAGTTGACGCTCGAAGAGGGGGCGGACGAGCCGGAATACTGAAGCGGAAATGACAAGATAAATCAAGCAGCGAGGATTTTGAAATACGATGGCTGAGCAACTTGAACCGATCGTCCGGGCCGTCGGGCTGACCAAGGAGTTTCGTGACTTCTGGGGGCGTCCGAAGGCGAAGGCCGTGAACGATATCGACTTCGAAATCAATCCCGGGGAGGTGGTCGGCCTGCTTGGTCCCAACGGCTCCGGCAAGTCCACTACGGTCAAGATGCTGCTCGGGCTGCTCTATCCGACCGGCGGGCGCCTCTCGGTGATGGGGCGGTCGCCGCGCGCGGTGGAGACCAAGCGGGAGATCGGCTATCTGCCGGAGGACTCCTATCTCTACAAATACCTGACCGCCGAGGAGACGCTGGATTTCTTCGGC
>CAZPWP010000058.1:0-10459 GCA_964590295.1 uncultured Victivallis sp. | reverse complement strand
CGGCGAGAATCGCGATGATCGCGATCACCACGAGGAGTTCGATGAGGGTAAATGCCGCACGGTTCCCCCGACGGAAACCGGGAAGTGCGATCGGCGCAGAACAAGAAAAACGGTGTGCGTTGTGCTGTTCCGGAATCATCTTCGGCCCTCCTGTTGTCTCTTTGATCCCTCCGTCGACGGTCTTTTCCCGCTTATTATAATATGACAAAAATCCCGCGACGCCTTGTACTCCGACGCCGCCTCCGGGGAAAGTTCTGAAAATATTACTATTTACCAAAAGAAAATTTGAAAAACATCCGAAAGGCGGCTATATTCGTCTTCATGCGGGAACCGACAGACAATCATTCCTCCGGCGCCGGCCGGAAATGGAAACTTTTCACCGCACGGCAGTACATTCCGCAGGACCTGCTGATTTCGGTGACCCGGGGGCGGCACACCACCCTCGAATATCCGCCGGGCAATGCGCTGATCAGCAGGCGGGAGTACTGGAAGATCGCCTATGTCGTCGAAGGAAGCGGCATCCTGCGGATCAACGACATCCGCCACCATTTCCGCCCCGGCGTCCTCTACCTCTGCCACCCCGACGACGAGATGTCCTATGAGCTGACCGAACCAATCCGTCTGTATCAGATCCTTTTCAAGCGGGAATGCATCGCCGGAGAGCTCGCCGGACTCTACCACGCCTACAACTTCTTCCATCTCTTTTCGCCGGAGTTCGTTCCGAAGGACTCCTGTCTGCATGAGCAGCTTCACGTCTTCAACACCAACCGGAACATCTACGCATTGATCCGCCGGATGGCGCGCGAATACAACTACCATGACGCCAACACCGGGGAGATGCTCAAGCATCAGCTGCTGGAACTTCTGATCGAACTCGCCCGGCTGAGCACCCGGAGCTTCGCCGGAAAACGGAGCAAAGAGCTCGCCGGAATCGTCCGCGACTATCTGTGCCGCAACTACCGGAGCCCCATCTCCATGCAGAAGATCGCCGACGAAGTCGGCTTCTCCCGCGGCCGGCTGCTCACGCTCTACCGCCGGCAGACCGGGCGGACCATCGGGAAGACGCTGCTCGACATCCGGCTCGGCGAAGCGAAACGCCGCCTGGCGGAATCCGGAGAGGAGTCGATCGAACGGATCAGCTATCTCTCCGGATTCACCGATCTGGCGAACTTCTACAAGTACTTCCGCCGGGAGACCGGGATGACGCCGGGCGACTGGAGGCGGTCGATGCGCCGCGCCGGCACGGAGCGTCGGGAAGATGCGTCCCGCGGCCGGTGACGCCGCTCCCGCGACGGGGGAATGCCGCCGCCCGGCGAAGAAGAAGCGGGAGAAGAGAGTTTGAAAAATTTTTTTTTTGATGTATTGTGTAACTTTGACGATAAAATTCGGAATTCCGTCCGGTCGGAGGGCGGAAGGAAGAAGAGACCAAGGAATCAGGAGAGCGGAAATATGGAAGATCTGGCCAGGCGAATCACCGAGCGGCTGGAAGATCTCCGCGTCCACCTGCAGGCGGACAGCGGAGATCTGGAGATCGTCGGAATCGAAGGGAAGACCGTCAAGCTCAAGCTGCGCGGCGCCTGCAACGGCTGCCCGCACGCGGCGATGACCATCAAGAGCGGACTCGAACGCATTCTGCGCGAAGAGATCGACCCGGAAATCGTCATTGAGCGGGTGATCTGACCTGCGAAGCGTCCGTCCGGACGCCGGAGCCCGTCGCCGCCGGGGCCTTGCGCCTGCGGACGACGGGTTTTCCTTTGCTGTAATCGATGAATTCGACCGGATTCTGTTCACTCTGCAGATAGATGATCCGCTGCGCACCGGCGAGTTCGCCTTCGAAAACCACCGCCAGTTTCCGTTCCGGCAGCTGCCAGCTCACCTGCGCCTTGCCGAACTTGTCGCCGGTGTATTCCAGTTTCATCTCCGGTTCCCTCTTCTGCACGACGGCGAGCTCCTCCCTGGAAATCGCCTTCGGAGAGTTCTCCAGCGAAAGCCGGGCGAGGCGAATCAGAAACTTCTGCTCTTCCGGCGTGACGGCGGCATACCGTTCTCCATTCACGTTGACCGTCGGGCCGCAGCCTGTGATCATCATCAGCAACAGCAGCGCCGCGGCGGAAAAACCGGCCGCTCTTCTCATGGGTTCTCCTCTCCGGCTGCCGGAATCAGCCATTCCGCAATCTTTCCCGCTTCGGGGACCAGCCGCCGGGCGAGGCGGAGCCGCGCCCGGTTCTCCGTGGAGATCACCACCACCCGGTTGACCCCGCTCCGGACCGGAACCGGCCAGCCGGATCTCCCCTTCGCGATCTTCTCTCCGTTCGCCCAGAGTTCGGCGCCGTCGCTCCGGAAGAGAACCGTTCCGGCGGAAACCGGTTTGAATTCCACCACCGAAGCGACCCGGTAGGCCGGGAGCCGCGACTGCTTCTCCTGGCGGCGGAAGGCGATCACGTTTTCCGCACTCTTCTCCCGGTCCTTCGCCGTCAGTTCCGGCAGGTCGATCGCGCTCCCGGGAAGGGAAATCTGCGAGAGATCGCAGTTCTCCGGCAGCGGACCGAAGGCGCGCGCCGTCGTACCGATGCAGCGGATCGAGGAATCCGCCTCCAGCCGCAGCGGCAGGAAGACCCGGCAGGCCCTTCCTTCGTGCAGAAAATCCGCTTCGGCGACGAAGTAGGGGTTCCCGAGCCGGTAACGAAGCTCCGGCCGCATGGCCCCGAGCTGAAATTTCTCTTCAAGCGACTTCCCGGGCGCGAGTTCCGCCGCACGCCGGACCTGTACGCCCGGCGTGTACGCCGCGCCGCTGCGGAAGGTCAGCACCAGCTGCGAAACCGGGGTGTTCCCGCGGTTCTCCAGCTTCACCGCGACGCTCTCCCCCGCCTTCCGGATCGAACCGGACATCCACGGGAACTTGTCGAAGGAACCTGTTTCATTCCGCCGGGAGATCGCCTCCGGCAGCCGACGGGCCGGATCGTGGGGAAGTTCCAGCGCGAGCCGCCCCGCGGCGGCCCTCAGCGCCGCCCCTTCCACCGCCTGCGGCTTCGCGCCGGCGAGCGAGAACCAGAGCGCCGGCGCCGCCCCGAGCGTGGCCGGTTCGTACCGCACGACGGAGAAGACGGCCTCCTTTCCCTTCCCCCGCTTCGTCACCTTCGTCTGATGGAATTCGAAGCGGTAGGCGGCGTACTCGTTCTGGTTGCAGTACCACCAGTCCGGACGGTCGGCCGCTTCCCGGAGCAGTTTGCGCAACGTTTGCAATCCTTCGGGGGTGTGCCAGGAGTGCATCGAAATGGAGAGGCAGGGATTCTGTTCGAGCGCCGTTGCATCCTTCAGCGCCGAAGCGAGCTGTTCGCGGAAGATCTCCGGATTCGGATCGCGGTCGCCGGGCCGGAGCAGAAAACTTTCGGCCAGCGTTCCCGCCGGGTAACCGAACGCCCTCTCCTGCCTGTTGTACCGCCCGGTCGGAGCGCCGATCACGCCGGTATGGCGCATCGCCTTCCCGAGGTCGAGGAGGATCTCCGGTTCGAACGGACTCTCGAAGCTGGAATACGGATACACCATCGTCGACAGGATCGAATCGCTGTCCGATTCGCGGATCGCCCGCAGGTGCATGATCTCGTAGAACTGTTCGTTCGGATTCAACGTCGGCAGGAAGGGATGGGTGAGGGTGTGGATGCCGAGCGAACAGCCCTTCTCCAGCAGTTTCCGGCAGAACTCCGGCCCCAGCCTTCTGTCGTGGCCGGGGTCCGTGAGATAGAAGGTGCCCCGGATCCGGTGGTCGGTCATCGCGGCATGGGTCCGGCAGTGACCAGGCGCGTTGTCGTCCCACCGTCCGGAAAAGGCGACCCGATGCCAGCGGGGCAGCGGCATCGGCCGCAGTTCCGCTTTCTCCATCTCCTCTTCCGTCGCATAACGGATCTTCACGGTCTGCACGTAACGGCGCATTCCGGGAAAGTCTGCGGCGGCGGCGGCGGCGATTCCCGCCGCCAGAACCAGCATTCCGGCCCAACCCCTTTTTCTCATTGCCGGCGACTCCTTTCGCTGTTCTGTTGACGTCATGTTTTTTTCAATATATCATTCTCCCGGAGAATTGCAAACGCTCCCGTTCGAAACCGTCCGCTTCGGAGGAGGCCGGAAACGGTTCATTTTCGATAAAATCACCCGGATTACTTGAAGATCGTCAGGAAAAGCTGTATATTATGAAAATGTGCAGCAAGCCGGACACCGGCGCAACGTTTCAGGAAATTCAGTCATGTCATACAGGAAAATCCAGATTCCCGCGGGCGATCGGATCGTCGCCGACGCCTCCGGCCGACTTCAGGTGCCGGATCATCCCATCATCGGTTTCATCGAAGGAGACGGCATCGGGCCGGACATCACCCGCGCCTCCATGCAGATCTGGAACCGCGCCGTGGAAAAGGCCTACGGCGGCAGACGGTCGATCGCCTGGATGGAACTCTACGCCGGAGAAAAGGCGAACGCCGTCTACGGCGAACCGGTCTGGCTGCCGGAGGAGACGGTCGACGCCGTCCGCGACTGTCTCATCGCGATCAAGGGGCCGCTGACCACGCCGATCGGCGGCGGAATCCGTTCGCTCAACGTCGCTCTGCGTCAGCAGCTCGACCTCTACGTCTGCCTGCGGCCGGTCCGCTACTTCCGGGGGGTGCCCTCCCCGGTCAAGGCGCCGGAGAAGACCGACATGGTGGTCTTCCGCGAAAACACCGAGGACATCTATGCCGGAATCGAGTGGAACGCCGGCACTCCGGAAGCGCGGAAGGTCATCGAGTTCCTCCAGCGGGAGATGGGGGTTTCGAAAATCCGTTTTCCGGAAAGCTCCAGCATCGGCGTCAAGCCGGTTTCGAAGGAGGGCAGCGAACGGCTGATCCGCGCGGCGATCGAATACGCGCTCAGGAACCGCCGCCGCAACGTCACGCTCGTCCACAAGGGGAACATCATGAAGTTCACCGAGGGCGGGTTCAAGAACTGGGGCTATGAACTGGTCCGCCGGGAATTCGCCGACGTGGCGGTCGCCGCGCCGGACTGCGACGGCGTCGCGCCGGAGGGGAAACTGCTGGTCAAGGACTGCATCTGCGACGCCTTCCTCCAGCAGATTCTGACCCGGCCGGAGGAATACGACGTCATCGCCACGATGAACCTCAACGGCGACTACGTCTCCGATGCGCTGGCGGCCTGCGTCGGCGGAATCGGCATCGCGCCGGGCGCGAACATCAACTGCACCACCGGCCACGCCCTGTTCGAGGCGACCCACGGGACCGCGCCGAAGTACGCCGGAAAGGACAAAGTCAATCCGAGCTCCCTCGCCCTCTCCGGCGAAATGCTCCTGCGCCATATCGGCTGGACGGAGGCGGCGGATCTCATCAACCGGGGAATCGAACGGGCCATCTCCGACAAGGTGGTCACCTGCGACTTCGCCAGAATGCTGGAAAACGCGACGGAAGTGAGCTGCTCGGGCTTCGCCGAAGCGGTGGTGGATCGCATGTAAAACAAACGGAAAGGTTGGAAAATGAAACTGGTATCCATTCTGAATGAAGAACTGGTGTTTACCAACGTCAAAGGCGTAAGCCGTTCCGGAATCTATACGGACATTCTGCGCCGGGCCGCCGACCTCATGGAGATCCCGATCGACGTGGACCGGCTGGTCTCCGGCATGATCGAGCGGGAAGACACCCTGCAGATTCCGTATGAAGGCGTGGCGCTGCCGCACCTGCGGCTGCCGGAGTGCGACGACCTCTACCTCCTTGTCGGGCTGCTGCCGAAACCGATCCAGATGCAGTCGATCGATCCGGAGCAGTGCCGCCTGGTCATCATGTCGCTCATCTCGCCGGACACCAGCGATCTCTACCTCAAATCGCTGGCGGCGCTGACCCGCTTCCTGCTCACCGGGCAGAATCGGCAGACGCTCTGTTCGGCGACGAACGCGAAGGAGTTTCTCGACATTCTGCGCCACGCCGACGTCAAGGTGCGCAGCCATCTGACCGCGGAGGACATTGAAGTGCGCGGCAGCGAAGCGATCCGCGACACCGATTCCCTGTCGAGCGCGCTCGACCGCTTCAGCAGTCTCAACCGGAGCATGCTTCCGGTGGTCGACGAGAGCGGCCGGCTGGTCGGGGAGCTGACGGCGCTGGACATCCTCAAACGGTTCATTCCGGAATACATCTTCCGGATGGAGAATCTGGATTTCCTCAACAGTTTCGAACCGTTCAACAAAATTTTCGAAGCGGAAAGCCGGCACATCGTGCGCGACTACATGCGGGAGCCCTCGCTGGTCGTGAAACCGGACACCCCCCTGATCCAGTTCACGGTCAAAATGGTGAAACAGCAGGTCCGGGTCTGCTTTGTCGTGGACAATGACCTGCGCTATCAGGGGACGATACTGGTCAAGGACATTGTAAAGAAAGTGCTGCGTGGATAAATGCTTACCTTCTGGATTGGAACCATCGTTTTTTTCGGAACCTACATTCTCATCGCTTCCGAAAAAATTCATAAGACGGTCGCCGCCATGCTCGGAGCGGCGTTGATGATGATCTTCATTCTGCCCGGGACGGGCCATTCCGGTTCGGACCATCCGGCGGAAGCCGGGGAAGTCGAGCGGACCGAAACCGCCGCCGTCGAAGGGGCCGCGCCGGAACAGGAGGCGGCGCCGCAGACTCCCGCGGCGGCCGACACCGCCCGTTCGGAAGCGGACGGCGCGCTTTTGAAAAAGGCCGCCCGCTACGACAAGCTCGACACCTTCGCCCGCTACTCCAATTTCGACGTGGTCTTCACCCTGGCCGGAATGATGCTGCTGGTCAATCTGCTCTCCGGAACCGGCCTCTTCCAGTTCGTCGCCATCAAGTGCGCCAAACTGGCGAAGGGGCTGCCGATCCGGACGATGATTCTGCTGGTCTTCGCGACGGCGTTTCTGTCGGCGTTCCTCGACAACGTGACGACGATCCTCCTGGTCGCGCCGGTGACGCTTCTGGTCGCCAACGAACTGGGCGTTCCTCCGGTTCCGTTTCTGATGGCGGAGACGATGGCCTCCAACATCGGCGGGACCGCGACGCTGATCGGCGACCCGCCGAACCTGATCATCGGTTCGATCGCCCAGCTGGACTTCATGGCGTTTCTCATCAATCTGACCCCGTTCATCCTCGCGGTGATGGTGATCTACTGCATCTGCCTCTGGGCGTTCTACTCCCGTCGGATGCATGTCACGGTGGAAAAGCGCGCGCTCATCATGGAACTCGATGAAAACGCCGCCATCACCGACCGGAAGAACCTGCGCCGCGGCGGGATCGTGATGCTCCTCACCATCGTCGGCTTCCTGATTCACGGCGCGGTGGGGCTGCAGCCCTGCGTGGTCGCGATGACCGGAGCGGCGCTGGCGATGGCGATCTGCAAGGTCAACGTCGACCACGCTCTGGAAAAGGTCGAATGGAGCACCCTCTTCTTCTTCATGGCGCTCTTCATCCTGGTCTGCGGCGCCGAAGAGTGCGGCCTGATGGCGAAGATCGGCGGCGTGCTCAATCTGATGGATCACTGGCCGGTTCCGGTGGTGATTCTGGTCATCATGTGGGGCAGCGCGCTGGCGGCCGCGGTGATGAACAACGTCTCCTTCACCGCGGCGATGGCGAGCGTCGTCGCCACCTTCATCGCGAACACGCCGGTTTTCCAGAGCAACATGCAGTTTCAGCATCTGCTGTGGTGGGGACTGGCGCTGGCGGTCTGCCTCGGCGGCAACGCCTCCCTGGTCGGCGCGGCGGCGAACCTGGTGACGGTCGGCATCGCCGGCAAGAACGGCCACAAGGTGACCTTCACCCAGTTCCTGAGCTACGGCGTTCCGGTGACGGTCGGCAGCATGATGCTGGCCACCGTCTACATCCTGGTCCGCTACTTCGTGCAGTGCGCATGACCGGAACGGTGGAATATCGCAGGCTCGACACGGTTCCGCCGGAAACGGCGGAACAGCTGGCCGGGCTCTACCGGGAAGCCGGCTGGATCGGGGAAGAGGATCCGGCCGGTTTCGTCGTTCCGGCGATGGCGGGTTCCTCCGTGGCGTTCGGCGCGTTTTTTCAGGGCCGTCTGATCGGCATGGGCCGGGCGATTTCCGACGGGGTTTCCGACGCGTTCATTCAGGACGTCGCCGTGACGAAGGCGTTCCGGAAACGGGGGATCGGCGGGGAGATCGTCCGCCGTCTCGCCGCCGCGCTGCGGGAGCGGGGCGTCGACTGGATCGGCCTGGTCGGCGAACCGGGCACCGAATCCTTCTACCGGAACCTCGGGTTCGAGGAGCAGAGGAACTTCACGCTCTGGAAACTGAAGTGACGAACTCCTCTTCGCCGAAATTCCGCTGTTTCCGTTTTCGCTTCGCGGAGAAATCGTTATGATTCGACATCACATATTCGGCCCGGTGGCCTCCCGCCGTCTCGGCGTCTCGCTCGGCGTCGATCTCGTCCCCCGGAAAACCTGTTCGCTCGACTGCGTCTACTGCGAAGCGCGCCGGACCACACGCCTCACGGTCGAACGGAAGGAGTACGTGCCGATCGACGAGGTGCTGCGGGAACTGGACGAGGTTCTCGCCCCCGGTCCGGAACTCGATTTCATCACCTTTTCCGGCGCCGGAGAGCCGACGCTCAACGCCGGAATCGGCCGGGTGGTTGAATTTCTGAAGGAGCGGTATCCGCGCTACCCGCTCTGTCTGCTGACCAACGGCTGTTCCCTCGGCGACGAAGCGCTGCGCCGGGAGATCGCCCGGGTGGACCGCGTCGTGCCCTCGCTGGACGCCTCGAACGAAGAGGAGTTCCGCCGCATCAACCGCCCCGCGCCGGAACTGGACTACCGCCGCATCGTCGCGGATCTGATCGATTACACGCACCGGAGCGATGCCGACATCTATCTGGAACTCTTCCTCCTGCCGGGCGTCAACGACTCCGACGAATCCATCGCCCGCTTTGCGGAGATCCTCCCGAAGATGCGCCTTTCCGCGGTCCAGCTCAACACGCTCGACCGCCCGGGAACGGAGTCCTGGGTCACCCCGGCGACGCCGGAAACGATCCACCGCTTTCTCCGGGCGCTGGAACCGCTCGTCCCGGTCGAAGCGGTCGGTCCGTTCCGCTGCCGCGGCCGCAGCCGGGAATCCTCTCCGGCGTTCCGCACCGATGCGGAACGCGCCGTTCTCGCTCTGGTGGAACGGCGACCGGCAACCCTTTCCGACCTCGCCGTCGCGCTCGGAATGCCGGAAACGGAGGTCCGGAATCTGCTCGAACACCTGTTCCAACTCGGACTTCTGGAGATCGAAACAGAGGCGCGCGGCAGCTTCTACGCCCCCGCCCGCCGCTGAACGGTCAGAACTCCGGGAACGACGCCGCCGGCACCTCGACCATCGGAGGAACCGGCTCCCCGGGCGACTCCAGCATGGCAAGGAGAATCTCCATCGCCCGGTCGGCGATCCGGTCGAAGTCCTGCCGGCAGAGGAGGATCTTCTGAAACCTCTCCCGGCCCGGCCCGTTCCAGGCGTCGAAGAAACCGCCGTAAACCGTTCGGGTCGGCGGCAGCGGCGGCAGCGCGGGCGTGACGTTGGCGAGAATTCCGATCGGGACCCCTTCCGGCGCGAGCGCGGCGAGCTCCCCGATTTTCCGGCAGGGCAGAGCGAGCGCGTCCAGCCGCTCCCGGATCGCCCGTTCCCGGGCACGCAGAACCGGATTGACGTCGCCGAACTCCAGGTAGAACTCCCGCGCCCCCCATGCGAGACAACGGTCGACCAGATGCCGCGCGGCGGAGAAGTTGTCGGTGGTGACCACCGGGCAGGTCAGCTCCGGCCAGAAGCGGTCGAGCGACAGATGGGGCACCGGCAGCGCGTTGATGAGCGGCGCCAGTTCCCGGCACGCCTCCGTATTTTCCGGCGGAATCAAAACCGCGGCGTCGGCCACTTTCTGATGCAGTTTCCCGAGCCGCTGGCGAAACCGTTCCGGCGAATTGTTGTGGAGGACGATCTGCAGGTCGTATCCGTGGCGGTAGAGCAGTTCGTCCAGCCGGACGGCGAGGTGCCGTTCCCGTTCCGCCTCGGCGAATCCGAAACAGAACCAGACGTTCCCGGTCTTGCCGCGGGCGAGCTGCCGGGCGGGAAGATTCGGGGTATACCCCTTCTCCTCCGCCAGGTCCCGAATGCGTCGCCGGGTCGACTCCTTCACCCGGCGGTCGTCCCGCAGGGCCCGGGAGACCGTCGAGGCGTTATACCCGGAAAGCCGGGCCAGATCGTGGATGGTGACCGCCATATTTCAGAACTCCCTTTCTCTATCTCCGGTACAATAGCGCCGAACCCCTCTTTTTTCCAGTGTTTCCCCGGGGAAATTTCGCACCGGCGGAAAAGGAGAGCTGCGAAAGCCCGACCGCGGGAAAACGGACCCGGCTTTTTCCCGCGCCTCTTCGACGGTCTTTGACGGAAAGGAACGTATTTTGAGAAGTAAGCGCCCGG
>CAZPWP010000057.1:0-10459 GCA_964590295.1 uncultured Victivallis sp. | reverse complement strand
ATCCGGGCAGAATGCCGCGGACGACTGCGGTCAGCCGTCCGTCCCGACCGGTCACCGCCCCGCCGGGATCCCCCCTTTTCACCGGAATTCCCCGGCAGATCAGCCGGGTTGGTTCGACGGTTTCGCAATGGCCGGAACGAGATCCACACTGGTGAGGATTTTCCCCCCCGGAGCGACTGCCGTCGTTTTTTCGTCATATTTCCGGTATTTTTTCCGCCTCTTCCCCGGAATTTGTGGGTGAGTTAGGCTCAGTTTGAGCGTGATTTTTTTGACATTCAAAACAAAGTGACGGAGGAATCGGGAAAATATATTACAGGGTTCGGAAGAAAAACATTTTTCTTTCCGAACCGACAAAAGCCGTATTCCCATCAGGTTCCGGCGGCTGTCAAACGGCAAACGGAATAAAAGCAACCCCCAGGGGAGCGGTTATGCCGGATTGCCGCTTGACTGACGGCGGGTTCTGATGTATCTCTCACGATTTACCCACAAAATCCCGTGAGGACCCATTTTTCCGGCAGATCCGCCTCCAGCAGCACAAGATCCCGGGCGGGAGCAAACTCAGCACCCGGCTGGGAAAGGCGTGACCGGTTTCATCACGCAGCATCAGTTCCGGATTCTCCAGCGGCACGCGGGCGGCAGTGCCCACCACCGGCGCGCCGTCGGAGACGAACACTGCCCCCCGGTCGGAGAGCCGCCCGCCTTCCTGGGAAAGCTCCGGAACCGACGACGACAGCGACAGCGAAAACATCAGCGCCGGAATCGGCGCACATCGAACAATCCGCATCTTCTCTCTTCCTCATTTCGTTACAGAAGCGATGACTTCCGGATAGTATATGGCTCCGGACCGGCTTTGTCAACCGCGAACGAGAAAATTCGATCCGTCTAACCTTGACTTTTTTCAAAAAGAGTATCTATTACCAGAAATGCAGTGCGGAGGAGTACCGCCTGCCGTAACAGAAGGAGAAACTATCATGTCACTCGCAGCAACCCCTGCGCCCGATTTCACCGCGAAGGCCGTCATGCCGGATAACTGCATTGAGGATTTCACCCTTTCCAGCCTCCGCGGCAAGTATGTCGTGCTTTTCTTCTATCCGATGGACTTTACCTTCGTCTGTCCGACCGAACTCATCGCCTTCGACAACTCCATCGAGAAGTTTCGGGCGCTGAACACCGAACTCGTGTCGGTCTCGGTCGATTCGGAGTACAGCCACTATGCCTGGAAGACCACCGAGCGCAGCAAGGGCGGCGTCGGCAAGCTCCGTTATCCGATGGTGGCGGACTTCACCAAGGAGATCAGCCGCAGCTACGGCATTCTGCTGAACAACTCGGTCGCACTCCGCGGCCTCTTCCTGATCGACCGCGAAGGCGTCGTGCGACACGAGACCGTCAACGACCTGCCGCTCGGCCGCAACGTCGAAGAGGTGCTCCGCGTGGTCAAGGCGCTGCAGTTCACCGAGAAGTACGGTGAGGTCTGCCCGGCCAACTGGCAGGACGGCTCCGAAGGGCTGAAGCCCACCGCGGTCGGCATCGCCGACTACCTCTCGAAGCACGAGAAATAATTTCCCGCAGAGAGACAACCCCCCGGGACCATTCCGGTTCCGGGAGATTTTTCACAGCGGAATTGCGGTTCCGTCGATCCGGGTCACCAGTCCCTTCAGGTAGAATCCCTCCGGAACGGCGAGCGACACCGGGTGATCCGGACTCTGCTCGAGGCGTCGGCAGATGACCCCGCGCACCCCGGCCTCCGTCGCCGCGTCGGCGGTGATCTTCTGGAAGAGTTCCGGCGTCATCAGCCCGGAGCAGGAGAAGTTCACCAGCACGCCGCCGGGATTGAGCAGCCGGAAGCCGAACCGGGCAATATCCTGATAGGCCCGGCTCCCCTGCAGCAGCACCCGCTTCGACTCGATGAACTTCGGCGGGTCGAGAATCACCATGTCGAACCGACGCCCTTCGGCAACGAATTTCCGCAGCGTTTCGAAGACGTCGGCGGTGAGATTCTCAAAGCGCTCCGGCGCGATGCGGTTCATTTCGAGGTTGTGTGCCGCCTGCCGCAGGGCGGGAGCCGAAGAGTCCACGTTGATCACATGCTCCGCTCCGGCCAGCAGCGCCACCACCGCGAACGCGCCGGTGTAGGAGAAGGCGTTCAACACCGTCCGCCCGGCGGCTAACTGCGCGATCGCCTCGCGGGAAAGCCGCTGGTCGAAGTAGAAACCGCTCTTCTGCCCGTGGCGTATATCCACGGCGTAGCGGGCGTCGTTCTCCCGGATGATGACCGGATTCGGCGGCTGTTCGCCGAAGAGCAGCCCGGTCCGGCCGGAAAGTCCCTCCCGGGCGCGGATCCCCACGTCGGAGCGCTCGAAGATCCCCTTCGCACCGGTCACCTCCACCAGCAGCCGGACGATCCGGTCGCGGTGGAACTCCACTCCGGCGCTCAGAATCTGGACCACCTGAAACGCCCCGTAACGGTCGACCACCAGCCCCGGCAGCCCGTCCGCCTCGGAGAAGATCAGGCGGCAGCCCCCTTCCGGATCGTCGTACCCGAGGAAGCGGCGGAACTCCGCCGCCCGACGGATCCGCCGCTCGAAGAAGGCGTCGTCGATCACCTCACTCTCATCGAAGCTCCAGACCCGCGCAACCAGCTGTGAATCGGGCGACCAGGCGGCACGGGCGAGGAACCGGCCCTGCCCGTCGACGACGGCAACGGTTTCGCCGGGAACGGGATTTCCCGACACCTCGGCGACGGCGCCGGAAAAGATCCAGGCATGACGGCGGCGCAGCGATTTCTCGCGCCCCGGATGAAGTTTCAAAACAGACTCACTCACAACAGCACCTCCATCCATCATTCCATTACTTGAGCGCGCGGATCTCTTCGATGAACTCCTCGACGTCCTTGAACTTCCGGTAGACCGAGGCGAACCGGACGTAGGCCACCTGATCGACACAGCGAAGCTGATTCATCACCCGCGTGCCGATCTCCGAACTGGGCACCTCCTTGTCGAAATCCTGCTGGATCGAAGTGGAAAGTTCCTCGACGAGCCGGTCGATCTCGTCGGGACTGACCGGCCGCTTGTAACAGGCGTTGGCGATGCCGCGGCGCAGTTTATCCCGGTCGAAATCCTCGCGCACGGAGTTGCGCTTGATCACCTTGAGCTCCTCCGGAATGATCCCCTCCAGCGTGGTGTAGCGGAAGGAACAGGAGAGGCATTCGCGGCGGCGGCGCACTCCGGCGCCGTCCCTCACCACCCGGGAATCGATCACTTTGTCATCCAGACAGCCGCATTTCGGACAGCGCATGGCTCACTCCTCCTCCTGAATGAGTTCCAGCCGCAGGAACGGGCCGACCGCCACTCCGGCGAACGCGGGGAACTCCTTCCACTTCTTCACCAGATATCCCATCGCCCGGTTGAAATCCTGCCAGTTCCGGCGGCGGAAAGCGCCCTCGGTCACCGAGGTGTGATTGGCCAGGTTGATGCTGACCACGATGCTGTCGGCCACCTTCGCCGCGGCCAGTTCTTCGGCAACCACATCCAGCGCTTCGCTCGGCTTGTTTCCGCTGTCCTGCAGCAGAATCATCGGATGCGGCTGCTGAACCGAGAGAAAATCGTTGATCTCTCCGACGGAAAGTTTCTTCTCCAACGCGAGTTCATGGTAGAAGTCCGGCACGCTCACCGTCAGCGACAGCGGCGAGAGGATCGTGCCGATCTGTCTGAGTTCGCCGAGCGTCGCCTTCATCATCATATCGTTGTCCAGCCCGGGCCCCCAGGTTTTGTCACTCCAGGCGTAGAGCAGATTCTTCGGGCGGGCGGCATGGTTGATGGTGAAGAGATGCGGGGAAATTTCCACCGTCACTCCGGCGAACTTCGCTCCTTCCGGGAGTTCGCGGTTGAATTCGACCAGCGCCTCCGCCATCTTCGGCAGCGTCACGCCACCGGAACGGAAATCCCGGACAAATGCATTCCCGCGGAAGGTGTAGAGAAAATCGGTCTGCCGGATCACCGGTTCGACCGGCAGCCCGGCCGCGCCCGCCGCCGCCATGAAGTTGGCGAGTCGTTCATCAAGCGACTCGCGGTTCTGCAGCATGAGATAGATCCGGTTGAATCCGAAGAGGCGGATCCGGTTGACCATTTCCCCGGGAGCGATCACGTCATCGCGGTAGAATTTTTCGACGGCCAGCGTCACCGCCCGGACGCGGCACGGCGCCAGACTGCGGCGGAGCTGTTCCGCCCGTTCCCGCACTACCTCCGGCGGCGCCAGACGCGATGAATCGAACCGCTGCAGCGCCGGCTCCGGCGTCGAACAACCCGCCGCAAAGAGCAGAATTCCCGCGGCACAGAAAAAATTTTTCAAAAAAAACATCGGTTTGCTCCATTTAACCATTGAAATAAAGTACATTGCCAACTCTATTAATTCAACCCTCGTTTTGACGTGTTCCGCTTCCGGGGGAAAGTTATTTGCAAAAAAAACAGAAAGAGTGTGCGAATGGATATTGAAAAACTCAGAGCAGGCATCGACGCAATTGACCAGGATATCGTTCGGATGCTCAACGAACGGTGCCGTCTGGCAAAAGAGATCGGTGCGTGGAAAAATCAGAACAATCTGCCGATCTATGTCCCGGAACGCGAACGCCAGCTGCTCGAACGGCTCGCCTCCCTCAATGAAGGCCCCCTCGACCGCAGTTCGCTGCTGGCGATCTATCGCGAAATCATATCCGCCTCCATCAAGCTGGAGCGTCCCCTCTCCGTCGCCTTCCTCGGGCCGGAGGGAACCTTCTCCCATCAGGCTGCGCTGGAGAAGTTCGGCCGCGGTGTCCAGCTTCAGCCGGCGGCTGCCATCGCCGACGTCTTCGGCGCGGTCGAAACCGGCCGAGCCGACTACGGCATGGTCCCGGTCGAAAACACCACCGAAGGAGTGGTCAATCCGACGCTGGATTCGCTGACCAACTCCACGGTCCGGATTATCGCCGAATTCAATCTGCCGATTCACCATCTGCTCTACAGCGCCAGCCCGCTTTCGGAAATCCGCTGCGTCTACAGCCACCAGCAGCCGCTCGGCCAATGCCGTGAATATCTGCAGGCCAACCTGCGCAACGCCACCTTCATCGAGGTGACCAGCACCGTCCGCGCCATCGAGCTGGCGGAGCGGGAAACCGAGGCGGCCGCCATCGCCGGAAGACTCGCCGCGGATCACACCGAACTGCCGGTCATCGCCGAAAACATCGAAGACAACGCGCGCAACATCACCCGCTTCCTGGTCATCGGCAAGCATGAGAATCAGCCCAGCGTCGACGACAAGACCAGTCTCTGTTTTTCGCTGCACGACCGCGCCGGCGCGCTCTACGACGCACTCCGGCCGTTCCGCAATCACAACATTTCGATGACGATGATCGAAAGCCGCCCGCTCAAGAGCGGCCACTGGGAGTACTGCTTCTTCGTCGACATCCTCGGCCACTTTCAGGACCCGAACATCGCCGCCGCCTGCGCCGAACTCAAGGAGGACTGCTCCTTCTTCAAACTCTTCGGCAGCTATCCGCGCGTCCTCTGAATCCGGGCAGAAAAGAGCGCCATTTCCCGCCGCTGGTGACGGTAAGGACGCTCTTTTCTGATGGTGGCGGAGGGCTGTTTTTTGAGATCGGTGCTGCGATCGCCCGGAATCCGGTAGCGGTTCATCACCCGCGGCGTCGCCTCGCGCACCTTTTCGATATCCATCACCAGCCGCATTCTGTTCTGCAGCACGATTTCGAGGAATCCCTCCTTCTGACCGTCGATCAGTTCGGCGAGCTGACGAAGCGAGGTGATTTTCACGCCGTTGACAGAGGTGACGATATCCGCGCCGACCCGCTGGTAGCCGAGGTTGACCTCGTCGGCGAGCACCATCGAGATGACGACGATCTCCTCATCCGGCAGCTTTCGGCTTTTGCCGAGGTTGATGGCGAGCGCATCGGGAACCTGATCGAGGTTCTTCCAGGTGCTCATGTAGTTGAGGGTCAGCGGAGTGAAGACGATTCCGCCCGCCATGTAGTAGGAGGGGTTGCGGTCGTAGAGCAGATTCGGCACCCGTAAGGGAAACTTCACCGTCTTCGTTTCCACAGTCTCTTCGACGCCGTCGCGGAGGATGGTGAGCGGCAGAGCAGTTCCGAGCTGACGCTCCCAGAAGAGGCAGCCGAAAAAGAGCACTTTGCCCTGTCCGAGGTCGATGGTGCCGTCGTTGGCGATCTTCCTGCCGTCCACCTTGAGCACGACGTCGCCGGCGAGCAGTGGAACCTCTTTTTTCAGCAGGTCGGGCAGTTCGGTCACCAGCATGCCGGACATCCCCTCTTTCATCTTGAGCGACCGGCGCAGGTCGGGATTTTCCAGTGATTCCGAGCGGAACGGCACATCGGGGAAGCCGTCGATCCTGCCGTCCTCCAGATCCTTGAGAAAGTGCTTCAGTACCGCGCAGGGAATGATGTATCCGATATTCTGCGCCGAAGAGGCTCCCTGAAAGGCGATTCCCACCACTTTGCCGCCGTGCATGGCCGGGCCGCCGCTGTTGCCGGGATTGATCGCCGCATCGACCTGTGCCGCCAGCAGCTGTTTGCCGCTGTGGCTGTAGCGGCGCGGCTCGATGCGGGAGAGCACGCCGCTGGTGACCGAGACGTTGTCGCCGCCGATCGGGTAGCCGATCACGGAAACCGAACTCTGCAGCGACGGGAGATCCGCCAGCTCCATCGGCGGAATTCCATCGAAGAAACCGGGGGTGTCGACGGTCAGAATTGCAAGATCGCACTCATGGTTGACCGAAACCACCCGGGCAGGATACCGCGTCTGGTTGCCCGGTTTGCGGACCGTGATGAAGGTCGGGTAGGAGACGGCATGGGCGTTGGTGATGATCCGTTTTCCCTCGATCACGAAGCCGGAAGCGCTCGCGTTGCGCTGGCTGAAATTCTGCCAGGGCAGATAAAAGTTCGGGCGGCTCGAAACCGAAAAGATCTTCACCACCGCGTCATACTCCCCGGCAGTCAGGAGCATTGGCAGAACGAACGACAAGACAAGAATCCAATGCAGCATTTCAGTTCCTCCTCACGCAAAAAAGACGTTGCCGAAAGATACATCTTTCCTGCAGTTTCGTCAAGCATCTATTGAAAATTCTCTACGGAATTCTGAGAAAAGCCATGATCATTGATCTCGATTGTCGTTACTCTTCCATCAAGGTGAAAAATGCTTTTTCCACGTTTCATGCAAAAAGAGGAATCTTTTCACAGCCATCCCATAGCATATGAAAGAGCCAATTTCAAAAAGATTGGTTCAGAAGAATCACTAGGATCGCAATCACCAGTCCGGAACGGCCGAAACGAAAACGAGAAGCAGCGGCGAATTTCCGGCCGCACCGCACCGCCGCTGGCGGAGACGGGGAATCGCCGCCGCGCACTTGGAAGCCGGTGACTGAATCGTTCGACAGCAGCCGCAGGATGATCACCGCGAGCGGTTCGGGAAAATCAGACCGGTATTTCCGCAGATCACTCCCCCTAACTCCCTTCCGCCGCAGAGGGTTCCCGACCGGTCACCATCCAGTATGCGATACGGCCGAGTGTATGGAGATCGCCGGAAATGCCTTTTGATTCCCCGATTCCCGGCGACGGGCCGAACCCGCGCTCTTCCGGCGCAATATCCAGTCCGTCCAGTTTGATCTGCCGGAAATCCTCGGTAAAGACGATCATCTCCAGCGCGAGCCGGCCGTGGTGCAGCCCCGCCTGTTCAAGCGCCGCGAAACCACCGAAAACCGCCAGCAGCACGGTCAGAGCTCTCCTCGCCGGAGAGCGCGCCATAATTTTCCAGTTCAAGCGGAAAATCGAAAATTCATTCTGCTTTCCCTCCATTCGACTGCACCGGCAGCGCTATCTCTTCAGCGTCGCGGAAAAACTTCAGAGCGGGAAACTCCGTGAAGGTGAAAAACAGTTGATCGGCATCGGCGATCGTTTCAAAAAAACGGACGCTGTTCTCTTCATCCAGCTCGCCGGTGACATCATCCACCAGCACTGCCACCCGCTCCCGCGCGGAACGACGGACCAGATTGAATTCCGCCAGTTTGATCAGCAAAGAGATCATCCGGATCTGTCCAGTCGAACCGTAATGGCGCAGCAGCTTGCCGTTGAGAAAAAATTCGAACTCATCCAGCTGCGGACCAATTCCGGTACAGCTGCGGATCATCTCCCGCTCCCGATTCCGCGCAAGGAGCGCGAGATATTCCTCCGGCGATTCCGGGTAGTCATTGCGGAAATGAATCCGGAATTCCGATTTCTCCCGCGCGGAAAGCATCCGGTTCACCTCCTCTTCCACCGCGGCGGCATATTCCCGCCGGCGAGCGGCAATCAGCGGCGCATTCACGGCAAGTTCCGGTTCAAATGCCGCGGCGGCGGCGACCCGTTCCGGTGATTTCAACGCATGATTCCGCTGCGTCAGTGCCCGATGGTAATTCGACAGCGCACTGAGATAACCGGAATCCAGCGTGGAGATCAGCATGTCGAAAAAACGGCGGCGACAAGAGGAGCTCCCCCCGGTGATATTCCGGTCCTCCGGCACGAACACCACCGTGCGGAACTCCCGGATGAATTCGCTGGAACGACGAATGCGGTTCGGACCGATAAAGGTCTCCCTCTTCCCGGAAAGCAACTGCACCACCCGCAACTCTTCGCGCAGCCCTCCCCCCTTCTCGATCCGGCCGCGCAGATCGAAACTGCGGGAACCGATCCGCACCATCTCCCGCCCGGAAACCGTGCGGAACGAGCGCAGAATACTCAGAAAGGAGATACTCTCGAGCAGATTGGTCTTGCCGATCCCGTTCGGACCGGTAAAGACCACTCTGTCACCGGCAAATCGGAAACGGCCCAACCGGTAGTTCCGGAAATCCGTCAGCTCAAGCTGTTCTAGCAGCATTGCTCTTGCGGATCGGCATGATGACGTAAAGGAACCCTTCTCCGCCTTCGATCGCCACCGGATTGAGCGGATCGTTTATCTTCATCCGCACCGTATCCACATCGCAGTTGCGCAGCGGATCCGCGAGGTAAGCGGGGTTGAACGCCACTTCGAAGGGCTCCCCTTCGAACGCCACCTCCACCATATCGCAGCCCTCGCCCACTTCCGAACTGGAGGCCTGGAGATTCAGCTGATTATTTTCAAAGCGGAGAATGATGAAGGAACTCGAATCGGAGAGCACCTGCGAAACCGTCTCTATCTTGGTCAGAAACACCGAAGTCGGCAGTTCGACCGACCGGGCGAACGACACCGGAACCACCTGGCGGTAGTTCGGGTAGTTCCCTTCGATCAGCTTGGTGGAAAGCTCGAATCCGCCCGCTTCAAACACGCACTGCTTGTCGCCGATGCGAATCGACATCTGCGCATCGCCGTCGAGCAGACGGCGCACCTCGAGAGCCGCCTTCAGCGGAATGATCGAATCTCCATCGCCGCCCTCGACCGCATCCGGCGTCTTCTCCTGCATCGCCAGACGTTTTCCGTCGGTGGTGACCAGGGTGATCATCGACTCGCGGGCGCTGAGCAGCACCCCCGTCAGAACCTTGCGGGAATCATCGGCGCTGACCGCGTAGGAGATGGCGCTGACCATCCGTTTGAACTCCGCTTCGCGAATCTTGATTTCCCGCTGCGCGGTGAATTCCGCCGCCGGCGGGAAATCCGCCGCCGGCAGTCCGAGCAGCCGGAAATGGCTGGTACCGCAGCGGATCTTGATATGATCCTTCTCATCGACGTCGAACACCACGTCGGTTCCGACGAAGCAGCTGACCAGCGAAATGAGTTTCCGCGCCGGCATCGTCGTCACGCCGGCGCTCTCGACCGTCGCCTCCACCCGGGTGGAAATCCGGATTTCCAGGTCAGTCGTGGTGAGTGTCAGAGTGCCATCTTCGACCTGAACCATCACGTTGCCGAGAACCGGCAGCATCGAACGCGAACCGATGATACTCCCCACCTTCTGAAGAGCTTTCTGCAGTTTTTCGCGGTTTACGGAAAATTTCATTTCTTTTGCCTCCCGTAGCAAGTTCTCTGTACTTTATCATACATCTATTAAGATAACCGTTGAAACCGGTTTCTTCAAGTTGAGATCTCCCAATATTGAATAAAAAAACAGCACTCTTCCGCGAATCAGGAAATCTGGATTTGAATCGTTTCGAAAAGGGCATTTCTCTTCACTAGATCATCTCTTCCGTAAATAAATTAATAGATTGAAAAATCAGCAGCAGTAGAGTCGGCGATTTCTGTGAATAACCGGATTCGGCATTTGAAAATCAGGAAATTGAAGGGAACGGTGATTGTCAATAAGTATGATTACGGCCTGTAGGAAGGATGAAATGAAAATTTTTCTTCACAATTCCTTAACGGAGTATTAACAGCTTTTTCACCGGGTTGTAATCAACTTTTATTGTCCCAAATTCTGTGAAATACATTTGTCATTTCCAACGTCGATGAAGACG
>CAZPWP010000056.1:0-10596 GCA_964590295.1 uncultured Victivallis sp. | reverse complement strand
GGATTGCGCTTCATCAGCGCGATTTCCCGCAGCGAGGCAAAGAGCGTGCCGCGGATGTTGACCGAGGCGAGCTTCTCGTACATCTCCGGCGTGACCTCCTCCAGCGGCACCATGCCGGGATCCCAGCCGGCGTTGTTGACCGCCGCGTCGAGTGTTCCCCATACCCGCCCGATCGTATCGAACATGGCGTTCAGCTCCTCCAGTTTCCCGAGATCGGCGCGATGGAGATGCACGACCGTTCCCTTCGCTCGCAGTTCTGCCGCCAGCGTTTCCGCCGCCGCCGGGTCGGAACGGAAGTGGAGAAAGAGCTCCGCTCCCGCCGCAGCGAACGAGCGGGCGATGCCGGCGCCGATTCCCCGGGCCGCCCCGGTGATCAGCGCACGTTTCCCCTCCAGCGTCCTCATCGGATGAACTCCGGTTCGAGATCGGCATAGAGTTCGTCGAAGAGCCGGTCGTAGACCGCATCGCTGCGGAACTGAGGCGAACGGCAGCAGGCGCTTTCGATCAGGCCGCGCCGCTGGAGAATCCGCTTTTCGAAGTGGATGATCATCTCGACATTCTGCCGGATGTGGTTCAACAGCGCGTTGAGTTTTGCGTGGATCCGGAACGCTTCCGCGTCGTTGCCGGATTCGAGCGCGTCCCAGATCTTTCGGTAGACGTCGAACATCGACGGGCCGGGCATCACCCCCTGTGCGCCGCGCCGGAATCCCTCGATCATCTGAAATCCGGCGTTGCCGACGAAGATCTCCGCCTGCTGGTTTTTCAGAAGTTCGGAGAGGCGCGAAATGTAGGCCCCCGGGGGCTTGCATTCGATCTTGAAGTAGTTGAGATTCTGATGGCGGGCGGCCAGCCCGGCCAGCGCCTCCGGCGGAATCGTCACGCCGGTCTGTTCCGGCGCATACTGGAACATCACCGGAATCGAAACCGCATCGCAGACCGCTTCGACGTGGCGGGTGATCTCCGCCGCGCCCGGCTTGAGGAAGAAGGGAGGCAGCAGCATCATGCAGTCCGCTCCCGCCGCCTCGATCCGCTTCGCCCACTTCGTCGCCGATTCGGTCGAATGGCGGGTGTTGGAGATGACCGCGGGAGCATTGTTCGCACGGCAGACCTCGACCATGACCGGAATCAGCGCCTCCTCCTCCTCGCGGTCGAATTTGTAGTACTCTCCGGCGATGCCGAAGAGCGCCAGCGCCTGCGCCCCCCCCTTGAGCATCGCGTCGCAGCAATGGCGGCAGCCTTCGAGATCGAGACTGCCGTCGTCGTGAAAGACCGCCGGAGCGATCGGACAGACTCCGTGAACCTTTCTCATCGTGACGAAACCCTTTCCTGAAAATATTCCAACTTATTGCAGATAACTGAAATCGCACCCCTCGTCGGCCTGGAGAACCGTTTCGGTGTAGTGTTTGATGAAGCCGCGTTCGAACTTCTCCTTCGGCTCGAATTTCGTCTCGGCGAGCCGCCGGGCGATCTCCTCGTCGGAGAGTTCGACATTGAGCGTCCCGGCATCGACATCCATCGTGATGATGTCGCCGTCGCGGAGCGCGCCGAGCGGACCGCCCGCCGCCGCCTCCGGGCAGACGTGGAGCACCACGGTGCCGAACGCGCCGCCGGACATGCGCGCATCGGTGATGCGCAGATAGTCTTTCACGCCGCGCCGGTAGAGTTTGGGCGGAATCGGCATGTAGTTGCCGAACTCCGGCATGCCGGGCGCCCCCTTCGGACCGTAGCCGCGCAGGATCACCGCCTTGTGTTCATCCATGTCGGAGTTCTCGTCGAGCAGGTACTTTTCGGCGTCGGTGATCGTGTCGAACACCCGCGCCTCGCCCCGGAACTTCAGCAGTTCCGGCGAAGCGGCCGCGCGTTTAATCACCGCGCCGCGCGGAGCGAGATTGCCGAAGAGCGTCGCGATGCCGCCATTCGGGGCGATGGGATGGTCGATCGGCGCGATCGCCTTCGGATTGCAGGAGCGTTCGACCTTCGCGAGGTTTTCGCCGACCGTCTTGCCGGTGACGGTGAGAGCATCGGTGTGGAGCATTCCCGCCAGCTCCTTCATCAGCGCCGGGATGCCGCCGGCCTGCTGGAATTCGATGCCGACGGTGCAGTCGCCGACCGGCTTGGTGTTGACCAGAAGCGGCGTGCGGTCGCTGATCTCGCGAAAGAGCTTCAGCGGCAGTTCGATTCCGGCCCGACGGGCGATCGCGGTCAGGTGGATCAGCAGATTGGTCGAACCGCCCGAAGCCATCAGCACGGTGATGCAGTTCTCGAGCGCTTCGCGGGTCACGATGTCGCGGACGCGCAGATTCTCCCGGATCATTCCGACGATCCGGCGGCCGGTCATTTCGGCAATGCGGAACTTTTCCGCCGAAACCGCCGGCGCGGCGGCGCTTCCCGGCAGGCTCAGGCCGAGGGATTCGGTAGCGCACTGCATGCTGTTGGCGGTCCCCATGATCGGGCAGGCGCCGACACTGCCGTAGAGACAACCTTCCACATTCGAGAGCTCCTCCTCCTTGAGTTCTCCGGCGAGGTACTTTGTCCAGAGCTTGAAGCTGTCGGTACCGCAGGCGAGCGATTCGCCGCGGTAGTTGCCCGGCAGCATCGGTCCGCCCGGCAGGTAGATGGCCGGCTTGTTCGCCGAAACCGCCGCCATCAGCTGGGCGGGCACATTTTTGTCGCAGCTGCCCATCAGCACCACGCCGTCGAACGGGTGACGCTCAATCAGCTCTTCGGTGGTCATGGAGAGCAGGTTGCGGAAGATCAGGCTGGAGATGTCGAAAAACACCTCGCAGATCGACATCGTGTTCACTTCCAGCGGGAAACCACCCGCCGCCCAGACGCCGCGCTTGACCGCTTCCGCCAGTTCCCGGAAATTGTAGTGCCCCGGATTGGTTTCCGCCCAGGTGTTGATGATTCCGACAATCGGTTTGTCAAGATCCTCATCGGTGTAACCCATCGTTTTGACCAAGGCGCGCCGCAGCAGAACCTGCCTGCTTTTGCCGGACAACCAACGCTTTGAGGTGGATTCCTTCATTTCTGCATTCCCGTTTTATTGTTGTAAAAAATTAAAAATAGATTTACAGCAATAAAGTGTATTTCAGAAATGGAGGTTTTGCAAATTAATTTATGAAAAAAATTAAAAATAATTTTACAGCAAGCGGCGCTTCCACGATTCATGGAAGCGCCGCAGGATGGAAAAATCACAGCGGATTTTCCATCGGACTCTCTCTTTCGGAAGGAGTGGCAGGATGAACTCTCCCGTTGAGCCACCCGCGGATCCGCTGGAACGTGGCGTAGAGCGCCGGGGTGAAGAGCAGTCCGGGCAGAGCAGCGGGAAGGGCGAAGGTGACCGCGAACATGACGGGAACCGGAATCGGAAGTTCATCGCGAAGTTGCGGGAATATCCCGCAAATCATTTCAGAACAGCTGCTCCTGATCCGAACCCTTTACGATCAACAGCGAACGATGCTTGACAATCATTCGAGGCGCATTGATGAGCGGATTGTCTGTTTGCCTCAGCCGCATGTTCGCCCGATCGTGCGTGGCAAAACCGGACAGGAACAGGCGTTCCGGGCGACCTGCAAAAATCGTGAATCCGGAATTTCTGAAGCGGCAGCGCGCTGACAATTCGGCACGCAATGCCATTGAGGGAGTGCAGACGACGGTTTGGACGGGGAGGGTTATGACCCGGCGCAGTGATTGTTCTGAAACCGTCATTGCCATGACTTTTCCTTGCGGCGAACTTGATCCGCCGGCTGTGGAATGCGGCATGGTCCCTCCCGTTTCAGCAGGCCTAAGCAGGGGCTGCTGAAACGGAAGGGATGTCTTGATGCTGTCCGATCATGAAATCCAGGAGAGGTGTTATTCGCGGATCGGAACTCTCGCGGCTGGAGAGAGGGTCACGGCGTGAATCCACAGCGTGCTCCCTTCCGCCGGCTTCGTCTGAAGGCGCACGATCGGACTGCGAAGCGCATGCGGAATCCGGAAGCGGAACTTCTCCTGCGCCTTCTTCGGCGATCCCTGCCAGGTACAGTTCCGGGGCTCTGTTGTGCGTCTGCCGTTCTCGTCGATGCCTGAGAGTGTGACGGTCACCGGGAGGGGACGGTCCGGGGCGGCGTTCCAGTCTGGCGTCCATGCCGAACGGCGGAACGCGGTTTTTTCCGTAACCAGATTCTCCCCGGAATAGGTCACCGTCAGTTCCCATTCGCTTCCGGCCGGAAGTTCCGCCGGGCCGACGCTCAGTTCCAGCGGCGGGTCGGGGTAGCGCATCTCCAGCGCGCTCTCTTTCCTGGCGAACACCGGGTAACTGCGGAAATCGTGAGTCAGCGCCACCCCTTCGGGAAAATCGTCGTTTCTCGCGCCGATCTTCCCGCTCCGCAGGGAGTTCCAAGTGAAGCATCCGGCGATGAGGTCCGGGCGCGGCCCGGTGCAGGCGGCGACCTCCGCCTTCGCATCCGCGTCGGGCGTCTCCGCTCCGGAGGCGTCGAAACGGACGTTCATCCCATAACGGCTGCCCGGCAGAATGGTTCCAGCCGGATGGAGCGTCAACAGCTTTTCCCTGTCGGCGCGGAAACGGAACTCGAAAGCGGAATCGGGGTACCCGTTTCCGGTCGACAACACCTCGTACCGGGCAGTGATCTGCGGCGTCTCATCGAAGAGAAATTGGATGTTGCAGACGAGCGGCATGTTCTCCGCCCGCCCGTAGGTGGGACGGAGTTCCGCTTCAACCGACAGCGCGAGACGGTTACCGTCGCGTTTGAACGAGATGAAGCTCTCGAAATCCACCAGCGTGCGGAGCTCTTTTTTCCCGGTGAGGAAGAGTTCTCCATGCGTGAAGAGCAGTTTCCCGTCGGATTTGCGCCGGAATTCACGCACCACGCCGCCGCGGTGGCTGATCTTCATCTGATAGTGGCGGTTTTCGAGAAGGTAGTCGTTGCCGAGGTCCGTCACGGAGAGTTCTCCGACGCGCCACGGAGTGGCGGCGATCTTCTTCGCCGGCAGTGCCGTTCCCGGCTTCAGCTGCACTCTCCCATCGCCGATCAGCTGCAGGTGCACCCCCGGAACATCGCCGAAACGGCGGAAGAGTCGGAAGGCCGGAGCGTTTCCGGGTTCGAATTCCGCCACACAACTTCTGCCGTCGCCGGCGGCGAACAGAAGACGCGGTTCGTTCAAGGCGAGCGGCGTCAGCCGGGAATCGGCGAGCAGCGTGAAGTCTTCCCCCCGTCGGAAAGGCCACCGCTTGAGCGAAGGCTGCCAGCGCATGCCGCGGGCGAACGCCGGGGAGATGTGCTCCTCCCACCAGACCAGTCCGGCCGGGAAACGCAGCTCCTGCATGGAGACCGCGGGCAAAAGCAGCCGCATGGTATCCGGCAGTTTCACTTCGACGGCGATGCCGTCCGCCCGGCAGAGCCAGCGCCAGCTCGCGTCGCCGGCCCGGCCGCACAGCGCGACGCCGTCGGGCAGCGACTCGATGTTCGTTGCGATCTTCTCCGGGAGCGGAGTCCAGGCGGCGCTCAGAAGGTCGGCAGCGCCGAACAGCTCCCGCCCGTCGGCGGAGAGAATGGATTCCGGCAGCGCGGTCGCCGGGTTGAAACGCAATGTGTAGCTCCCGGACTCGATTCGGTTGCCGTTCCTCCGAACCGTGTTTGCCACGGCGGCGCGGGGAGCGGCCGCGGCGGCCTCCTTCACCGAAGTTCCCGCCTTCAGCAGCAGGATGTCCCACGGGGCAAGCGAAAGTTCGGCGCGGTTCCCGCGGCGGCGGATTGCGCGGCCGCTCATCGCGTCGATGACCGATGAAGCCTTCTGCAGCGCTTCGGGCAGAAGCGGCGTGATGGTGCGCGCTTCCGGGGCGAAATTGAGAATTGCCAGTACGGCGGAACCTTCTCCGCGCCGTTCGATCAGGAGAGCGCCGCCGTCATGGGTGTACCGGGGCGTGCCCCGGTTGAGTTCCGGGGTGGTGCGGCGCAGTTCATTGAGTTTCTGATAGAAGCGGTAGTTGCCGAACATGTGGTCCGAGTAGCAGAGCGGCACCCCTTCGCAAAAGTAGAGCAGTGCCTCCAGCGGACGCGAGGCGGAAAAGCCGCAGACCGCCAGCGCGTGACGGTTGTCGTTGGTGACGATGCTGCGCATCATCAATGCGCCAGGCACGTCGGCATAACGGGACTCCTCCAGATACTGCGCCAGCTCCGCTGCGAAGGTCTCCGCCGGAATCTCGTTGATCTTGTACGGCAGATAGTTGGTCAGAATGTCGTAGCTGAGATCGGCGAACCGGGTGTAGGGGGGGCCGTGGGTTTCCGCCAGCGTGAAATTCTCCGGAGAAATCCGCTTCGCCTCGTTTCGGATGGTGTTCATGACCCGGATGCCGCCGGCGAGTCCGGCCAGA
Source organism: uncultured Victivallis sp. (assembly GCA_964590295.1). Lineage (GTDB taxonomy): Bacteria > Verrucomicrobiota > Lentisphaeria > Victivallales > Victivallaceae > Victivallis. Next base: position 4,220 of record CAZPWP010000056.1, on the reverse strand, counting down.
CTGGCGCGGGAGTAGGAGAGGCCGGGCACCTGTCCGCCGTTTTCGGCGAGGAATCTCTCCCAGACCCCGTCCGGGAGCGGCATGTTGCGCGGATTGGTTTTGAACCGTTCCTCATACGGCACCCGGCGCGGCTGGCCGTGACCGGCGCGCCGCCAGTTGGGGCAGGAGCTGCCCGCGACCGCGTCGATTCGGAACGCTTCGGCGCCGTGTTCACAGTAGTTGCGGGCGTACTCCCTGAGCTTCCGGTTCCACTCCGGGCTGTTGAAGTCGGCGGGCCGTCCGGCTAGTGTCATGCCGTTGCAGAGGAAGAGCCGTTCGAGAATCGAGGGGGCATCGCCGCCGTGCGGTACGATGTCCTGCATGAGTACGATTCCGGAAGTCTTCAATTTCGCGGCAAATTTGCGGTAATCCTCCCAGTTGCCCCAGGTCGGATCGACCCGGGTGAAGTCGACCGGATTGTACCGCACGGTCGAAACCTGCACCGGCGGCAGATAGAAGACGTTGAACCCCATCTCCCGGACCCGTTCGGCTTCGCCTTCGGCGGCATCCTTGAAGTTCGCCATCTGAAATCCGGCGCCGTAACTGCCGTAAATCCGGCTTTCGGCCACGCGTTCGGCGCGGTCCTGCGGCGCGGTCTGGCCGATGGCGGTGGAGAGTGCCGGCAGATCGTTGCGGAGCGCCTGCTGAATCGGACGGGGACTCGCCTCCAGATAGAGCGGGTCAAGCGAATGGCACACCCCTTTTTCCGCCCATCCGGCGCAGTTCATCGACAGTTCGACGCGGAGAGAGTCGCCTCTCCGGCGAATGATCCACCCGCATCCCTCCTGTTCCTTTTTCTGGAGGAAGAGCAGGGACGGCCCTTTCTCCTGTTCTAAAAGAAGCGCCCCGACGTAGTGCGGAGCGTACAATCTGGCGTTGTCCGGGAGGTGTTCCAGTCGGCCTCTGCCCCAGCGGCCGCTGCCCGCACCGGAAAATTTATGGCTGCGGTCCCAGATTCCCGCCGGATTGTTGAAGAAGACGCCGGGGAAGAGGTATTTCCCCCGGCAGGGCATGGTGAGAAGCCAGGTGAACCGGTGAAATGACCGCTCCGGATCGTTCCCGAGGTACGCGAAGGAGACCTGCCGCCGGATCCGGTTCGGCGCGGTGGCGCCGAACTGGATCGTCTCGATGAAATTCCACTCCGGCGCGGCGTATTCCAGCTCCAGCGTGCCGGATTTCGCGTCGAAGCGGCTGTTCACCAGCCGGGTTTCTTCGCTGCTCAGGCTTTGTCCGCCGTTCAGCTTCAGTTCGAACGGCGCCGTTTCGCCGGTGAAGAGAATCCGGTTGTCGAAGGAGAGGCTGCGCCAGCTGCCGTTGTCGCGGTTCAGAATCAGCTTCCAGCGACCGAATTCAAACGCGACCGGGGGCTCCTCCGGACGGACGGAACTCCGGTCGGTGAAGCGGTATTCTCCGGTGATGACCAGCTCCACGTTTCCGTCGACGACCCGGTCCTGACGGAGCGTTTCGCCGGCGGGAATGAGGAGGGTGCCCTGTTCAGCCGCGATCGGGTTGAGCTCCGGCAGGGCGCGAGTCCACTCCGGTTTGAGAGAAAAGTTCTCCGTCTTCAGATTGCGCAGCTGGAGATATGGATACCGTTCTTCCGCGGATTGACGCATCCGGGAGAAGCCGATGCGCACCAGCTGTTTACGGTCGGTCCGAAAACGGATTTCGAACTTCCGCCACTGGTTGTCTTTGACCTCCGGCAGATGCATCCAGAGCCGGCGCCGGCGGGAGTCCTCCTTCCGGTCCCAGGCCGGGTGTTCGAAGACAGCGCCCTCCGGGGCGGAAATCGTGTCCAGCGTGGTTCCCGGCGAGTGGCCGACGAGGTCGATGCGCAGTGCGGGGCCGGCATACAGCGGGAGGGCGACGGCCGGCAGAAGCAACAGATACCAGAGTTTCTTCATATCATTTCCTTTCATGTACGGAACTCCGGTCGGTGAAGCGGTATTCTCCGGTGATGACCAGCTCCACGTTTCCGTCGACGACCCGGTCCTGACGGAGCGTTTCGCCGGCGGGAATGAGGAGGGTGCCCTGTTCAGCCGCGATCGGGTTGAGCTCCGGCAGGGCGCGAGTCCACTCCGGTTTGAGAGAAAAGTTCTCCGTCTTCAGATTGCGCAGCTGGAGATATGGATACCGTTCTTCCGCGGATTGACGCATCCGGGAGAAGCCGATGCGCACCAGCTGTTTACGGTCGGTCCGAAAACGGATTTCGAACTTCCGCCACTGGTTGTCTTTGACCTCCGGCAGATGCATCCAGAGCCGGCGCCGGCGGGAGTCCTCCTTCCGGTCCCAGGCCGGGTGTTCGAAGACAGCGCCCTCCGGGGCGGAAATCGTGTCCAGCGTGGTTCCCGGCGAGTGGCCGACGAGGTCGATGCGCAGTGCGGGGCCGGCATACAGCGGGAGGGCGACGGCCGGCAGAAGCAACAGATACCAGAGTTTCTTCATATCATTTCCTTTCATGTCAGGTTTTGTCAAGTCACTTTTGTAATTTTTTCCTGTTTTTCTTATATTCGAAGCATAATTCCCCTTCCGGTTGATCGTTTCGAACTTGCGTTACAGACACTGGACATAGCGTCCGGGAAAGATCGGGTCGATCGCCTTGGTGATGGCGCCTTTCCCCAGCAGTTTCGCCCCGCCGGTGGCGGCGTGGCCGTCGAGATAGAAGACGTTGGTCTGATTCCCGTGAACCAGCGCCAAATGGCCCATGTTTTCGCTGCCGAGACACCAGAGCTTGCCGATGTTGGAGCGCGGGGTGAATTTTCCGCTGGAAACCATCATGCCGTCGCCGCCGAGAATTCTCCGTGCCGGACTGCCCTTTGCGCTCTTGAAGGTCTGCCAGCAGGTGCTGTCGTCGACGTATTGATATCCCACTCCGGCCACCAGATCTTTCGCCTCACTCAGGAAGGGCTCCCAGGTGTTACCGGAATTGTAGGTGCGGGCCGCCCGTCCCCAGTCGAGCAGCGAATAACAGAGCCAGGTGGCGGTCCCCACGTTGGCGATGTTGCTCGCGGTGTAATTGGTCGCCTTGCGGATGGCTTCGCAGTAGACCATATTGACCGGGAGATACTTGTAGGCGAAGAGCACCCGCCCGGAAGTGAGCACATCCTCCCCGAAGACCGGGAACGAGGCATCATATACCGAGCTCTTCGTCGCATAGGCGATCGGCATCCACTCCAGGTTGTCCATTCCGTACTGGGTGCAGGCCAGTGCGTACTGTTTCTGCTGGCTGGTGCAGTTCACGGTCTGCGCCCGTTCCCGCGCCTTGTTCAAAGCCGGCAGCAGCATCGCGGCGAGGATGGCGATGATCGCAATAACGATGAGGAGTTCGATCAGCGTAAATGCATGTGACAATTTTCCGAAGCGGCGGACATTTCCGAGAGAAATACGTGGTACCTTCAGCATCTTTCACCCCTTTCTGTTTCCAAGTGATATGTGATGGTTTTGGGAATCTTGCGGCAGACGGCGCTGACATCGATGCCGTCGATCTGGTTCCAGAGCAGTTTCACCGCCTCGGCAGCCATCTCCCCACTGCGGTACCTGGAGACGATTCCCCGCAGTTCCGGGATTGCGCTCAGCACGGTGTCGTCGAAGCACCACAGACATTTTTCCGGATCGTCTCCGCGCCAGCCTTCCGGCAGCCGGTCGTGGCAGTAGCGGGGCCAGTTCATGTAGACCCCTTCCGGAGGACAGTTCTGCTGGAGCGCCGCTTGAAATTCCGCCAAGAAACGCTCCGGCGAGTCAAAAAAACGAATCTCCCGCGGAATATTCTCTCTGCGATATGCCGCTTCAATTCCCGGCCGGAACTCCTGAAAATAGCGCTCCTTCATCAGCCACCAGATGCGGCGGCGTCCTTTGCGGAAAAACGCCTCCGCCAGCATTTCCCCGGTTTTGGCGTAATCGGCGGTGACCACCGGCAGGGAGTCGCTCTTGTGGAACAACGTGACGACCGGCATCCCCGCCCGGTGCAGTTTCCGGAGTGACTCCTCCACGGCCGGAGAAGGGAGGAGCCAGAGCAGTCCGTCGTAGTGCCCCGCCTTCAGAAGCGAATGGAAGTCACGCGAATTGGTGTTGGTGAACTGAATCGGGTGCGGCTGTGCCTTCAAACTGTCGTAAAGTCTGAGTCCGCACTGCATCTGGACCTCCCAGAGCGGCCGGGGAATCGCATAATAGAGCCCGTCGCC
>CAZPWP010000055.1:0-10814 GCA_964590295.1 uncultured Victivallis sp. | reverse complement strand
TTTTTTTACAAGGGAACTGGAAATTCCCGGCAAAACAGGATATGTTATATCTTAAGAATGCAAATGGGGAATCCCATCAGACGGAAGCACCTTATGAACGACATCAATACGGAACTTGACCTTTTCAGTTTCCTCCGGCCGGAAACTCCGGGACAGCCGGAGATGCCGGAGGCGGAAAATCCGCCCGCCGCTCCGGCAGCAGCGCAGCCACGGAAAACAGAACGAAAACTCTCCCACGCCGAACTTCAGCAGCTCACCCTCGGCTTCCTCGCCTCGCTCCATCCCGACGCGGTCGCCCTGCAGGTGCCGGCCCGGTTCCGGAAATATCAGGTGACCGCGGCCGGATTCTGGCGCGGCGACGGCCGCAATTACCGCAACGTGGAGCGGACCGCCGTCGTCGTGCTCTACGAACGGTTCGAACACTGTTTTTCCGACTGCGCCGACCGCGACGCCCGGCTCGAAGCGATCTACGCGCTGCGGGCCGAAAAGGAACTGCTCGAAGCGGAGATCCGGCGCACCGAGCCGGAACTCGGCTTCACCGACGACCTCTTCAGCGAATTCCGCCGCTGGGACTATGCCTCCAGCCGCAATCCCCGCTATCGCAAACTGAGCCGGCAGCTGGAAAAACTGCGCCATGCGCTCCATCAGGGCAGCCGCCTCGAACACATCCGCCGGACCGGCGTCGCCGACCTCTGCTACCTCGCCGTGCCGGAAGGTCTGGTCGCGCCCGACGAAATCGCTGCCGGGTGGGGGCTGGTCTATCTCGGGCAGGACCGGAGCTTCCGCATCGCCCGCGAGGCCGAAATGCAGACGGTCACCACGCGGGAAGGACGCCGGATTCTCGCGCAGAACATCGCGGTATCCGCCTCCGCCGCCGTTCTTTTCGCCGCCGGGATCGACCGCAGCCGCAGCGGTGACGTCACCTACCGCCGTCCACCCCGCCGCAAGGCCCGGTCGGGACGCCCGGCCCCCTCTGTTCCGGACAGTGCCGGCAGCTGCTGAACACCGCCTCTCACGCCAGTGACGACACCGACGGATAGTGAACGATATTCAACGCCACCTCCATGTCGCTGATGGTGTCGTTCGCCCGGAACTCCACCTCCACCCCGTCCGGAACCCGGGCGTGAATCGCCAGTGACCGATCGGATTTCACCCAGCGCACCTCGATCCTGCCGTGCACGGTCGGACGGCTCCCCGCGGCGAAATCGATTCCACTCACCCGGGGCGAGATCAGAAACCGTCTGCCGCCCGTTCCATCCGGCACGATTCCCAGCACCAGCCGAGGCAGATAGTAGAGTGGCGCGGCCGACCAGCCGTGACAGTGACTCCGGGTCGGGAACCCGCCGACGTGAGAGAACGCCCCGGCGAAGGTCTCCCAGACTGTCGACGCCCCCGCCTGAAGCATCGGCCGGTAGTCGCGCCGGATCGCCTCGAGAATCTCCCCCGCGACGCCGAGCTTCTCCAGCGCCTCATAGTAGTAGAGTGAAGCGAAAGGCGAAGCGACCGGAATCAGTTCCGCGCGGGGCGAGAGCACATTCGCCCGCACCTCCGGCCGATGCTCCGGCGCCGCCGCGTCGTAGATCGCCGCCAGCATGCTGGTGTGGATGCTGATCTCCTCAGAGGGATTCCCCTCGTCGTCGATCGAATCGGGCCAGGCGAGTTTCCGCGCATCCCACACCCGGTTGAGCGCGGCGGTCAGCGCGGTGCGGACCTCCTGCCAGTGCGCCGCCGTCTCTTCGACCTCCCCGCGCAGCCCGCCGAGCCGGATCGCCGCGTTGAGCGCGCCGACCAGGAAGAGCGAATTGTAGAGCATGATCCGGAATTCGCACTTCGTCCGGCTCCAGTCGAAGAGGTTCCAGCCGGAGCAGGAGAAGAGGCCGGTGCCGGGATCGAGCATCGATTCGGCTCCGGCGAGGTTTTTTTCCAGCATCGGCCACACCTCGCGGACAAATTCCAGATCGCCGGTCTCCTCACAGTAGTCGAGAATGGAGAGCACCCACATGAAACTCCATGCCGGAATGATGTCATCCCGGCTCGACGGCACCTGGCTGCCGACCAGCGGCATCCGGTCGAGCGATTCCCCTCCCAACCGGATGCAGCGCCGCACCAGATCGTAGGCGCCGAAGCAACTCATGGCAAACAGCGACTCGCTGCGGGCATCCCCCACCCAGAGCGTCTGCTCGTACAGCGGACAGTCGGTGAAGGTATCCTCCATGCAGAGCTTGAGGGTGCGGCGCGAAATGTCGTAGATCTTCTCCAGCTCGAGATCGCTGCACCGGAACGTGCCCTCTTCCACCACCGGGTAGGTCGATTCCACCAGCCGCAGCGACTGAAACCGCACCGGCGCGCTCATCCGGCGTAGCGTGACGAAAAGATACCGCCCCCCGCGCCGCTGGAAACTGGTGAAACGGTTCCACCCCTTGCGGCAGACGTAACGCATCGAGTGGCGGTAGTGAAGACCGGTGTGCTGAATCCGCCCGGTCTCGGTAATGTATTCCGAAACAGACAGATCGATCACGGTCCCGGCGGCGGCATGGAGCGCGAAGTTCCAATAGCCGATGTTCTCCTCCCCGAGATCGTAGCAGAGTTCGATGTCGCGCCCCTCGACCGGATGGATCACCGTCACCCGGTCGTCGGGGTGAATCAGATACTCCGGATGCCCGACATCACCGGGCTGCACCGGTTCCGCGCGGCGGCACTCGAACGAGAAGTGGCACGCGGTATCGGTCATCTCCTCCTCCTTCAGCGGGCGGGCCGCCGGATACGCCTCCCGGAACTCCCTGAAGTTGCGGCAGCGGAGCGCTTTCGCCCTCTCCTGTTCATACGCCTCCCGGCGCGCGCGGCTCTCCGGACTCGCCCAGAGGGCGGTGAAATCCGTTCCCAGCAGCGCAAGGTCGCGCAGTTCGACGATGGTACAGTCGCGGATGCGGCCGCGGTCGATTCCGGATTCGGGATGGAAGCCGATCGCCTGAAAGTTGCTGCCTCCCGACAGATTCTCCACGCCGAACACCAAGAAGTTCCGGCCGCGCCGCAGCTCCGCCCGGCCGTTCTTCGCGGCGAGGCCGTTCACGGCGACGAGGATGTTCAGCGCGACTATCGGAATCTCCTGCTCTTCGGGCGAGTCAACTTCAAACGCGACGAAGTACGGCAGGATACTGGTCGTCCGGATCGAGACGTCGCCGGGAAAGAGGCTCCGCTGCGGAACGATGCCGATCGTGACCAGTTCCGGCATCACCCGGTATGCGCTCCCGAAGCGGCGCAGCAGCGCCTCGCTCCGGGTGAGCGGCGGACAGTCGCGCGGCGATAGATTTTTCCACGGCCCGGCTTCGGCGGCACAGACGACCGAAGCGTTCTTCCACTCGTAATTCCGGTGGATCGACGCGTCGAAACACTCGAATGGCGGCTGCTGAATCGAGATCGGCGGCGTATTCTCCACCCACTGCGGCAGCGGCGCAGCGAACCAGGCCGGATCGGTGACGATGGTTTCGACCGCGCCCCCCGGCATGGTCATCTCCAGCTGGGCGAGGAACCCCGCCCGCTGCGGAATCGTGTGGAAGTTGCCGCAGCCGAAGTAGCGCACCACCGCCTCGATCTGGTTGGCTCCGCTGCGGAGCACGCCGGCGAGGTCGTGGAGATCGTACCGGGTGTGGCCGGGATAGCTGCGGCAGGGACCGTCGCCGAGCCACTGCCCGTTGACTTTGAGCCGGTAGCTGCTGTCGGCGCAGATCGCGAGATGCGCTCCGACCGGTGCGCTCTCCAGCCGGAAATCCCGCCGGAAAATCGAACAGAGATTGTAGCCGCGTCCGTCCCCGTCGTCGGACCAGATCCAGTTGGCGGAAATATTCATCGTAAAAGCTCCCCGTAATGGTGTGCCGATTCCTGTTGCATAATCTTTATGAAGATACACCGGAGAATCCCGCTTTTCAAGAGAAAACCGTAGAATCTTTCCCGGAAACCGATCAACGTTTCAGAGCAGCTTCGACGCGGCTGTCAAACGACCTCCGGTGCCATTCGTGGCTGCATTTTGCCGGTGAAATCGCGCCACTCCCCGCCCGCCGGCACTTCTCCGCGGAATTCTGCCTTCGGTCCGGCGTCTCCCCCGGCGCGTACCAGCCGGAACTGGCGATGAGCGAAGCGGAATATCTGCTGCTCAACACCAATTTGAGCAGCAGGGAGGTCGCACTGTCACCCGGATTTCGCGATGTATTCTATTTTTCGCGTCTGTTCCGCCGCAAGTGCGGAATCGCTCCGTGAGTCCCTGCCGGCGCGACCCGGACGCCGTACCGGAACCCCCTTGAACCGGCGGCTATTCGAACTTCATGCCACGATCGTAGAAGTAGCCCGGCGGCGGCGCGTCCGAAATCAGTCGGTCGATCCGCGACAGCGGCGCGATCTCGAAGATTCCCGACCGGTCGAACTTGTCGCTGCCGATCAAAAGGCAGTTCCAGTCCGAGATCTCCAGCACCCGCCGCAGAAAGTTCGCATGGTATTCGTGGCGCGAGGAGATCCCCGCCGGCGTCATTCCGAGCGCCGAGAGAAACGCCTTGCCGATCGAAAGATGTTCCAGATCCCGCACCGTCGCCTGCCCGAGAAAGGCGTTGAGCTGCAGATCGTAGTTCCCCCCCAGCGCGATCAGAAAGCAGTTCGACGGGAACAGCGGAAACTCCTGGATAATCAGTACCGAATTGGTCACGATCGTCAGGTTGGCGAAGTTCGAATTCTGCAGCAGCTTCGCCAGATAGTAGACCGTGGTCGAGGAGTCCAGAAAGATGATGTCCCCGTCGCGGATCTCCGAAATCGCCGCTTCGGCGATGATTTGCTTCACCTCGCGGTTGTTGACCAGCCGGTCCCGGTAGTGGCCCGACAGCACCGGCGAAGAGGCGGCCTCCGCCGCCGCCACGCCGCCGTGCACCTTGCGCACCTGCCCCGCCTTGACCAGCGCCGCCACGTCGCGGTGGATCGTCGCAGAGGAGACGTGAAACTTCTCCATCAGCTCCGGTAGCGAACAATATTTGCGATCCTTCACATACTGGACGATCTCATACGAACGCAGGCTCTTCATCCGGTCTGCACCTCTCCGAATTCGCGGGCGAGAAACTCCCGCAGCGCGTCGCGCCAGTCCGGCATCGGCGGCAGTCCGGCCAATCGGAGCATCCGCTTTTCCAGCCGGGAATTGGCCGGACGCGGCGCCGGGCGCGGAAACTCATCCGTGCGGCAGGGCACCACCTTCTGCACCACCTTCCTTTGCGCAAGAATTTCGCAGGCGAACTCATACCAGCTCGCCTCGCCCTCGCAGGTGAGGTGATATGTTCCAACCAGTCCGGGACGGCGGAGCAGCTCCCGCAACCCGCGCGCGACCGCCGGCGTACTGGTGGGGTTGCCGATCTGATCGGCCACCACCTTGAGTTCGGAACGGCTCCCGTCGGCCAGCTTGAGCATCGTGTGGACGAAACTCGGCCCTCCTGCGCCATACAGCCAGGAGATGCGTGCGATCACGTGGTCCGGGCAGTGGGCGCGGACCAGCTCCTCCCCGGCGAATTTGCTCTGTCCGTAGACGGTGGCCCCGCCGGTCGGCCGGTCGAATTCACTGTAGGGACGGTCCGCATCGCCGTCGAACACGTAGTCGGTCGAAATCGCGATCAGCCGGGCATGATTCCGATTGCAGGCCGCCGCCACCACCCCGGTTCCGAATGCGTTGAGCCGGAACGCCAGGTCCCGCTCGCTCTCGCACCGGTCCACCGCGGTCATCGCGGCACAGTGGATGACCGCATCCGGACGCACCTCGCGCAGCAGGGCGTCGAATCCGGCCGGATCGGTGATATCCGCCTCCGGCAGGTCGGTCGGAATTACCTCATATTCGGAAATTTCCGCAGTGAGGGTGCGCCCGAGCATGCCGCGCCCTCCGGTAAGAAGTACTTTCATCGCAGCTCCATCTCGTTGAAATCGGCCAGTTCCGCCTCCGCCAACCGGGGATTGCGTGTATCCTTCGGAGAAAGGATGAAGGAATCCACCTTGACGCGCCAGTCGATGCCAAGCTCCGGATCGTCGAAGGCGATCCCCCGCTCATGCGGCGGGCTGTAGCGGTTGTCGCACTTGTAGGCGAAAATCACCTCGTCGGAGAGCACCACGAACCCGTGCGCGAACCCGCGCGGCACGAAGAGCTGGCGCTTGTTCTCCCCGGAGAGCTCCACCGCCACGTGCCGCCCGAAGGCGGGCGAGCCGCGCCGGATATCCACCGCCACATCGAGCACCGCGCCGCAGATCACCCGCACCAGCTTCGCCTGCGTGTACGGCGGCACCTGATAGTGGAGTCCGCGCAGGACACCGAACCGGGACTTCGATTCGTTGTCCTGAATAAAGCGGGCATGAATGCCGGCCGCGGCCAGCTCTGCTTCGTTCCAGGATTCAAAAAAATAGCCGCGCGCATCCCCGAACACCTTCGGTTCCAGGATCACCACGCCGTCGATTTCCGTCGGGATCACATTCATTCCGAATCCTTCACTTCTCTTCCATCAGCCGGGCGAGATACTGCCCGTATTCGGTTTTCATCATATCGCGGATACTCTCTCTCACCTCGTCGCGGGTCATCCAGCCGTTGTTGCAGGCGATCTCCTGCAGGCAGGCAATCTGAAGCCCCTGCCGGGATTCAATCGTACGGATGAAGTTAGCCGCGTCGAGCATGCTCTCGTGCGTACCGGTATCCAGCCACGCATAGCCGCGTGCAAGTTTCTCTACATGGAGATCTCCCCGTTTGAGATACTCGTTGTTCACCGAGGTGATCTCCAGCTCTCCCCGGGCAGAGGGTTTGATGTGCCTGGCAATCTCCACCACGTCGTTGTCGTAGAAGTACAATCCGGTGACCGCGTAGTTGGAGCGCGGATGCGCCGGCTTCTCCTCGATCGACACAGCTTTCCCCGCTGCATCGAACTCGACCACACCGAACCGCTCCGGATCACACACGTAATAGCCGAACACTGTGGCGCCGGATTTGCGCGCCGCCGCCTTCTTCAGGAGAGCGCTCAGATTCGCGCCGTAGAAGATGTTGTCGCCGAGCACCAGTGCAACCGGGTCGCGCCCGATGAACTCCTCGCCGATCAGAAATGCCTGCGCCAGCCCGTCCGGCGACGGCTGCACCGCGTAGGATAGCCGGACCCCGAATCCGCTCCCGTCGCCGAGCAGCCGCTGAAAGTTCGGCTGATCCTCCGGCGTGGTGATCACCAGTATGTCGCGGATCTCCGCCAGCATCAGCGTCGAAAGCGGATAGTAGATCATCGGCTTGTCGTAGATCCCGAGCAGCTGCTTCGAGACGCCGCGGGTGATCGGATGAAGCCGGCTCCCCGCCCCGCCTGCCAGAACAATTCCTTTCATTTCGCCCTGCCTCCCAGCCCGAGACGCTCCCGGGAACAGGAGCCGTCCTGCACTTGTCTGCACCAGGTGTCCCGGTGTTCGAGATACCACTTTACCGTCTTGCGGATGCCGCTCTCGAAGGTCTCCTGCGGCTTCCAGCCCAGCTCGCGGCCGATCTTGGCCGCGTCGATCGCATACCGCAGATCGTGCCCCGGGCGGTCGGTGACGAAGGTGATCTGCTCGCGGTAGGAGCGCCCGTCGGCGCGCGGCTTCAGTTCGTCGAGCAGCGCGCAGATGGTTTCGACCACCTCGATGTTCTTCTTCTCGTTGTGCCCGCCGATGTTGTAGGTCTCCCCGGGGACGCCGGTCGTCGCGACCAGGTAAAGGGCGCGGGCGTGATCTTCCACATAGAGCCAGTCGCGGATCTGCGCGCCGGCGCCGTAGACCGGCAGAGGCTTGTCGTCGAGCGCATTGAGGATGACCAGCGGAATCAATTTCTCCGGGAAATGATAGGGGCCGTAGTTGTTCGAGCAGTTGGTCACGATCGTCGGCAGAGCGAAGGTGCGCTTCCACGCCCGGACCAGATGATCGCTGGCCGCCTTGCTTGCCGAATAGGGCGAAGAAGGGGCGTAGGGAGTCGTCTCACGAAAGAAATCCTCCGGTCCCTTCAGGTCGCCGTAGACCTCGTCCGTCGAAATATGATGAAAGCGGAAGCGGCTCGTCTTCGCTTCGCAGAGCTGCTGGAAATAGTTCCGTGCCGCTTCCAGCATCGTCGCAGTACCGACCACATTGGTCTGGATGAACTGCATCGGGCCGTCGATGGAACGGTCCACATGGGACTCCGCCGCAAGGTGCATGACGATATCCGGCCGGAAGTCGGCGAAGACCCGGTCGAGTCCCGCCCGGTCGCAGATGTCGAGCTGCTCAAACCGCAGTCGCGGCGAGTCGGCGACTTCCGCCAGCGACTCCAGATTGCCGGCGTAGGTGAGTTTATCGATCACACAAACGGCATCGCCGGTGTTCCGGATGATGTGCCGAACCACAGCCGAACCGATAAAACCGGCTCCGCCGGTCACCATGATGTTTCTTTTCTGCAAAATCGCGATCCTTTCCGGGAACCTCTTCTTCCCTGTGTTTTAAGATAGCATTCTGTAAAAAAAATGCAATCGCCCCGGCCGGAAGAAGAAAAGATTCAGAGAAATTTCCGGAATTATCCGTACCTGTATTGTAAAAAAAAGACGGAGCTGTATTGTAAAACAGGACAATATTCGGGAGATTTTCACCATGAAAAAAGCCTTGATCACCGGCATCACCGGTCAGGATGGTTCCTATTTGAGCGAATTCCTTCTGGAAAAAGGATATGAAGTGCACGGCATCATCCGCCGCGCCAGTTCCGTCAACACCAGCCGCATCGATCACCTCTGCGGGGACAACGGCGGCGAATACGCGCCTCTCCAGTTGCATTATGGAGATCTGACCGACTCAAGCAACCTCAACCGGCTGCTCGAATCGATCGTGCCCGACGAGATCTACAACCTCGGCGCCCAGTCGCACGTGAAGGTCTCGTTCGAGGTGCCGGAATTCACCGCGGAATGTGACGCGATCGGCGTGCTGCGGCTGCTCGACGCCGTCCGGGAAACCGGCATCCGCACCCGCTTCTATCAGGCTTCCACCTCGGAGCTCTACGGCAAGGCGGAGGAGATTCCGCAGAGCGAAACCACGCCGTTCCATCCGCGCTCGCCCTACGCCGTCGCCAAACTGTACGGCTACTGGATCACCCGGAACTACCGGGAAGCCTACGGACTTCACGCCAGCAACGGCATCCTTTTCAACCACGAATCGCCCCGGCGCGGAGAGACCTTCGTCACCCGCAAGATCACGATGGCGGTCGCCCGGATCCACCGCGGCATGCAGGAGTATCTCAGCATGGGCAACATCGACGCCCGGCGCGACTGGGGGTACGCCCCGGATTTCGTCCGCATGATGTGGAAGATGCTTCAGCAGGAAGAGCCGGGCGACTACGTCGTTGCCACCGGCGAAACCCATTCGGTCCGGGAGTTTATCGAGCGGTCGTTTGCCTGCGTCGGGCGTCGCATCGAATGGCGGGGCGCCGGCGTGGAGGAGACCGGAATCGACACCACGACCGGGAAGACGGTGGTGCGAATCGATCCGCGTTACTTCCGCCCGGCAGAAGTGGACCACCTGATCGGCAATCCGGCCCGGGCCGCGGAAAAACTCGGGTGGAAGCCGGCGGTGACATTCGAAGAACTGGTTCGAATCATGACCGAGGGGGATCTGCGCCTGCTCGAACGCCCCGGTTACGAAAAGGGGTTCTGAGCGACCCGGAATCCGGCCGCCGGAAAAAAGGGGGGTCTTCATCGAACCGTTTTTCTCATAAAAAAACAGAGGAAACGGCGCCGGAAAGCTGTAACATCTTCATGGAAAATCAATAGGAATATCGCAAATTAAAAAACAGAAAAAACACAAGATATTGTGTGTTTCCGTATTTGAAATCTCTATATTATGTGGTATTGTAGATAACGCGTGCTCCTGCTCCGGAGATGATTCCGGGGTGGGATTTCACTGAGTACAACAGGGATTAATCAAGCAGAAACCTTAACAGAGAGCAACAAAGGCAGAACGGGGAAAGATGCAAGAGATCAAGTCTTCCATCGAGAAAATGAAAAAGCGTGACGGGCGGATCGTGGAATTCGATCCGGAGCGGATCGTCATCGCGGTCGGGAAAGCGCTGAAAGCCGCCGGCACCGCCAACGACAAAGTCGCGCGCAACGTCGCCCGGCACGTGGTGAATGAACTGGTCGCCAAAGGATATGACGCACCGGATATGATTCCCGATGTGGACCTGATCCAGGACCTCGTCGAACATGCGCTGATCACCCGCGGGCTGCCGCAGGCCGCCAAACTCTACATCCTCTATCGCGCCAGCCATGACAAACTCCGCGAAGGGCGCAAACTGATGATGGATGTGCAGGACCTCGTGGCGAGCTATCTCGGGCAGGAGGACTGGCGGGTCAACGAGAACTCCAACTCCGGCTACTCCTACGCGAGTCTGCTCAACCACGTCTCCGGCGCAGTGATTGCCAACTACACGCTGGCGAACATCTATCCGAAGGAGATCGCCGAAGCCCATCAGAGCGGCGACTTCCACCTGCACGACCTGTCGTGCGGCATCGTCGGCTACTGCGCCGGGTGGAGTCTGCGCGACCTGCTCGAACGCGGCTTCCAGGGGCGCGGCGGGCGCGCTTCGGCGGCGCCGGCGAAGCACTTCGACACCGCGACCGGGCAGATTGTGAACTTCCTCTCCACGCTACAGACGGAATGGGCGGGCGCGCAGGCGTTCAGCTCCTTCGACACCCTGCTGGCGCCCTTCGTGCGGCGGGACAAGCTGACCTATCAGCAGCTCAAGCAGAACATCCAGCAGTTCGTCTTCGGCTTGAACATCGCCA
>CAZPWP010000054.1:7099-10906 GCA_964590295.1 uncultured Victivallis sp. | reverse complement strand
ATACGGAACCGTACGTCCGGTGGTGTGAGAGGACGAGGAAATAAGAAATTTTCTTGATTTCCTCTCCTGCTCGATCCGGGCACGAAGAAAAAATTTCGCGGAAATTCCGGAAAAATGCATGGAAAAAACGCGGAATCGTGGCACATTAAAAGAGAAAATCATACACAGGAGAATCAGCGAAAATGCTTCAGCGCGCCACCCCGGAATCGGTCGGGCTTCCCTCCGCCGCCGTCAACCGTTTCATCGACTCCCTCGCCGAACTTGACAGCGTTCACAGCTTCATATTGATGCGCCACGGCAAAGTGGCGGCGGAGCTCTGGAACGCCCCCTACCGGCCGGAGGTGCCGCACGAACTCTTCTCGCTCAGCAAGAGTTTCACCTCGGCGGCGATCGGGTTCGCCCGGCAGGAGGGGAAACTCGATCTTGACGACCGGATCGCGGAGTTCTTCCCGGAGAAGCTGCCGGAACAACCCGATCCGCGTTTTCTGCGCATGACGGTGCGCCATCTGCTGACCATGTCCAGCGGACACGACCGCTGCGCGCTCTGCTACATGATCAATCAGCAGGAACCGGATTTCATCAAAAGTTTCTTCCGCAGTCCGCTGGTCTATGAACCGGGCAGTCGGTTCGTCTACAACTCCGGCGCGACCTACATGCTCTCCGCGTTGACCCGGCGGATCACCGGAGAGAATCTGACCGGCTATCTCCGCCCGCGGCTGTTCGCTCCGCTCGGCTTCGGAGAACGCAAGTGGGAGAAGGATCCGGAGGGAATCGAACTCGGCGGCTGGGGATTCTGCCTCACCACCGAAGAGATTGCCCGATTCGCCCAGCTGCTGCTCGACGGTGGAAAATGGGAGGGGCGGCAGATTCTTCCGGCGGATTATCTGAAGATGGCGACGGCGTTCCAGATTGACAATTCGATGAATACCCAGCCGGACTGGAAGGCAGGTTACGGCTTCCAGTTCTGGCGCTGCCGCCACAACGCCTACCGGGGCGACGGTGCGTTCGGCCAGTACGCGCTGGTCATGCCCGATCAGGATGCCGCGCTCGCCGTCACCAGCGGCATGCGCAACATGCAGTCGGTCCTCGACCGGGTCTGGGATATCCTGTTGCCCGCAATGGCGGATTCCCCGCTGGCAGAGGCTCCGGCGGAACAGCAGGCGCTGCGGGCACGGTGCGCCTGCGCCGCCTTTCCGGTGCTCCCCGGCCCCGGCCGGGAACTGGTTCTGGAGGCGGGCCCCTTCGAGGCGAACGCCCCCGGGGTGGAGGAGCTCCGGGTGGAATCGAACCGGTCGAGCTGCCGCCTCACGCTGCGCAGAGAGGGGAAGGAAGAGACACTCGAAGCCGGCTTCGGCAGCCGGATCGACAACCACACCCGCTTCGGCTGCTCCCGGCTCCGCCGGATGGCGGCAAGTGCCTGCTGGCGCGATGACGACACGCTCGAAGTGCTCGCCCACCTCTACGAAAGCCCCTACCGGCTGCGCTTTCTGCTCCGGTGCGAGAAAGGGAGCGTCACCTTCGAACGGAACGCCAATCTGCTCTTCTTCGGCCTGGCCGAATGGCCCCTGCTCCGCGGAGAAGTGCGGAACCGGTAAAGGATTATTTCCCTTCCCGCTTGCGCAGGATCGCCTGCAATGCCCGGGCGAGCTGATCCGGGCAGGAGGTGGGTTTTCCGCCGCAGCGGATTCCGCCGAGCCGGTCGATCACCTCCTCCGGCTTCATGCCGGCAACCAGTTTGCCGATGCCCTGCAGATTGCCGTGGCATCCGCCGGCAAACTCCACGGCGCCGATGCAGCCGTTCTCCTTGATTTCAATCCGGATCGCCTGGCTGCAAACCTGGCCATCGGTACGATATTGACAGGTCATTTTTCTTCATTCACCTTTCCCGGAATTTCTCCGATCAGCATCGTCGATTCGATCCGGTTGATCGCGGCGGGATCGTAATTCCACGCTGGAATCAGCCGGATTCCCAACTTTTCCTTTTTTTCAAAAACCCAAGGAATCGAAAATCCCGTAAACGAAATCTTCAACATCCGCTCTCCGACCGCCACCGTCAGCGACTTTGCAGCACCGGCGGAGCCGCCGCTTTCCGTCACACGCCCGCCGGGGATGAAACAATCCAGCTCCACATGGTGCGCCGCGGCGACTCCATTCAGAAAGCGCATCCGCCGGATGATCCGGAACGAGCCGTCCGGCAGGCGTTCCGCCCGCCGGGTCATCGTCGAACCGCCGTCGCTCCAGATGGTGACGATTCCATCGTTCTCCGCCGGATCCTGTTCCGGAGCGGCGGCGAATTCCAGCATCTGTTTCCAGCCGGAATCAACCAGAACCGGCGCCTCTTCCCGCAGCACGGTTTTCCCATCCCGCACGATGTACAGTACCCCCTGCGCATCGACGGAAAAATCCATACCCGCACCAGCGCCCGCCGTACAGGCCAGGACGCCCCCCGGCAGGGCTGCAATCCAGATGGTCCGCTTCACTTTCTCTCTCCCGAAAGAATGACATTTCTCTATTGTAACGCATTTTTCGAAAAATTCAACTCAAAATTCCGGATCGACTGGAATGAAACACCGATTCGCTGTATATTACATGGAGAATCATCATAATCGGAAGGGTACCTGAACAATGGCACACTCCAAACATAAAAAATCGACATTCCGAATCTATCTGGAATATTATCCTTTTCTGCTCCTCTACCAGGTGCTCCATCTGATGCCGCTCAAATGGGGATACGCCTTCAGCGACTTCCTCTTCCGGCTCCTCTTCTTCATCGATCGGAAACACCGGGTCCGCTCCATCCAGCACCTGATGCACGCCGGGATCGCGAAAGACCACCGCGAGGCGGTCCGCATGGCGGCGATCTCCATCCGGCAGTTCGGCAAGCTGCTGGTCGAAATCGTCAAGATGGATCAGCTCTACTCCCCGGATAAAATCACCATTTCCGGCGATCCGGAAACCATCGATTATGCCATCTCCCCCGACCATGACAACCATCAGGTCATCATCATCACCGCCCACTTCGGCAACTGGGAGGTCGCCGGCGAGGCGTTCTCCGAAAAGGCCCGCATTCCGATGCTCTCGATGATGCGCGCATTCGGCAATCCGCTGATCGGCAAAATGATCCTCGCCCACCGCGCCGGGAAAATGCACGAACTGCTCGACAAGACCGAGGGCGTCCGTCCCGTCCTGCGCGCCATCAGTCAGGGGAAGAACGTCACCATGCTGATCGATCAGCACGCTGCCGGAAATGAAGGGGTCGAGTGCGTCTTCTTCGGCCATCCGGCCCGGGTCCACATGACGCCGGCGCTGCTCCATCTCAAAACCGGAGTCCCGATCATGCCGGAACTTACCTTCCGCACCGGAGACAACTTCAACTTCAACCTCCGGGTCGGCAAACTGATCCGTTACACGCCGACCGGCAACAAGGAGAAAGATGTCCAGACGATCACCCAGATGTGCATCTCCGCACTGGAGAAGCTGATCCGAGAGGATCCCCTGCAGTGGCTGTGGGCTCCCCGCCACTGGCTCGACATCAACCGCCGCCAGGCCCGCCTCTATAAAGACTGCCCTCCCCTCCCGCCGGAAGAACAGCCGCCGCAGACACCGTAGCCGCAACCAGGCCGGGACTCCCGGTCCCACCGCAGGACAAATAATACGGGGCCGGAGAAATCCTCCTCTCCGGCCCCGTTCTTCTTTATTTCAGCCGTCAGTCGCGACGGTTCACATAGGAGGTGTGAAGCAGTTTGTGCGCGGCATGGCTGCCGGGTTCGCCCAGGAACTCTTCGTACAGCCGGATGATCGACGGAT
>CAZPWP010000054.1:2914-7089 GCA_964590295.1 uncultured Victivallis sp. | reverse complement strand
GGTCATCCTGATAGAGCGCCTCCATGCGCTTCTTGAGGATCGAGGTATCCCCGTGATGGTAGGGCTGGCCGCCGCCGTTGACGCAGCCGCCCGGACAGGCCATGATCTCGATCGCATGATAATTTGCCTCGCCGTTCTGGATCCGTTCGAGCAGCCGGCGGGCGTTCCCCAGTCCGGAGCAGACCGCGACGTGCAGCTTCAACCCGTCGATTTCCACCGTCGCCTCCTTGATCCCCTCAAGGCCGCGGACCGCGGTGAATTCGATCTCCTGAAGCTCCTTCCCGGCGATCCAGTCGGCGGCGGTCCGGAGCGCGGCTTCCAGCACGCCGCCGGTGGCACCGAAGATCACCGCGGCGCCGGTCGATTCGCCGAGCGGAGAATCATACTCCTGCTCCTCAAGCTGTTCGAAGCGGATTCCCGCTTCGCGGATCATGTCGGCGAGTTCGCGGGTGGAGATGACGATGTCGACATCGCGGACGCCGTCGTGCGAAAACTCCTCGCGCGATGCCTCGTACTTCTTCGAGAGACAGGGCATGACCGAGACGACCACCAGATTTTCCGGCGCGACGCCGATTTTCTGCGCATAGTAGCTCTTGGCAATCGCGCCGAACATCTGCTGCGGCGACTTTGCCGACGAGGGCATGTAGAGCAGTTCGGAGAACTGATGCTCCAGGAACTTCACCCAGCCGGGACAGCAGCTGGTCAGAATCGGCAGCTTCTCGTTCTTCTTAACCCGCTCGATGAGTTCGGTGGTCTCCTCCATGATGGTGAGGTCGGCGGCGAAGTCGGTGTCGAACACCTTGTCAAACCCGAGCATGCGCAGCGCCGTCACCATTTTTCCGGTGCTGATCGCGCCGGGCTCCAGGCCGAAACATTCGCCGATGGCGACGCGAACCGCCGGGGCGGTCTGCACGATCACCGTCTTGGTGGCGTCGTTCAACGCCCGCCAGACCGGATATTTATTGTCGATTTCGCTCAGCGCGCCGACCGGGCACGCCTGCACGCACTGGCCGCAGAAGACGCACTCCGTCTCGGCAAGCGGCTTGAGTCCGGCAGGGGCGACCACCGCCTGGAAGCCGCGGCCGACCGCGGAGAGCACGCCGACCGTCTGCACCGAATTGCAGGCGGTTTCGCAGCGGCGGCACATGATGCACTTATCCAGATCGCGGGCGATCGCGTTGCTGGAGAGGTCGCGGTTGTAGGTGGACTGCTCCCCCTTGAAGAGCAGCTGATGCAGCCCCATCTCCTGCGCCAGCGTCTGCAGCTGGCAGTTCAGGTTCTTCGGGCAGATCAGGCAGTCCTTCGGGTGGTCGGAAAGCAGAAGATCGAGGATGGTGCGGCGCGCGTTGATCGCCCGCAGCGTGTTGGTGTGGACCACCATCCCCTCCGTAACCGGAGTGGCGCACGCCGGGGCGAGGTTGGGACGCCCCTCCACCTCCACCACGCAGACGCGGCAGGAGGCGCTGCGGTGCTCGACATGGAAACAATCCATCGAGAAATGGCAGAGGGTCGGAATGCGGATTTCGAGCTTCTCCGCCGCTTCCAGAATCGTGGAGCCGGCTTCGACGCTCACCGGCTGGTCATTGATCTTCAAATTGACTTTCATATATGGAAACTCCTGTTCTCAAATAACTTTCAGTGCTTCTCCACCGCGTGGAACCGGCAGGTCTGGAAACAGATGCCGCACTTGAGGCACCGGCTCTGATCGATCACATGACAGGCGCGGCGCTCGCCGGTGATGCAGTTGACCGGGCAGTGGTGGAGGCAGAGACCGCAGCCGACGCACTTGTCGGAGATTTCGAACCGGATCAGTTTGGCGCAGACACCGGCCGGACAGCGCGATTCGCGGACGTGCGCCAGATACTCATCCTCGAAGTTCGCCAGCGTCGAGAGCACCGGATTCGGCGCGGTCTGGCCGAGGCCGCAGAGCGCGGTATCCTTGATCGTGGCGGAGAGCATCTTGAGCTTCTCGATGGTTTCGATGGTGCCGCGGCCGGAAGTGATCTCGTCGAGCATCTCGTACATGCGGCGGTTGCCGATCCGGCACGGCGTGCATTTGCCGCAGGACTCGTCGAGGGTGAACTCGAGGAAGAACTTGGCGATGTTGACCATGCAGTCGTCCTCATCCATGACGATCATGCCGCCTGACCCCATCATCGAACCGATCTTCTTGAGCGCTTCATAATCGATCGGCAGATCGAGGTTCGCCGCGGTGATGCAGCCGCCGGAGGGACCGCCGGTCTGGACCGCCTTGAACTTGCGCCCGTTCTTGATGCCGTCGCCGATTTCGTAGATGATCTGCCGCAGCGTGGTGCCCATCGGCACTTCGGCAAGGCCGACCTTGGTGATCTTGCCGGCCAACGCGAAGACTTTCGTGCCGGGCGAACCCGCCGTGCCGATCGAGCGGAACCACTCCGCGCCTTTGCGGACGATCGCGCCGATGCAGGCGTAGGTTTCGACGTTGTTGACGACGCTCGGCTTCTTCCACAGCCCTTCGACCGCGGGGAACGGCGGCTTCACGGTCGGCTCACCGCGCTTGCCTTCGATCGAGTGGATCAGTGCGGTTTCTTCGCCGCAGACGAAGGCGCCGGCGCCGAATTTGATTTCGATGTTGAAGTCGAAGCCGCTGCCGAAGATGTTCTTCCCGAGCAATCCGCGCTCCTTCGCCTGTGCGATGGCGATGTCGAGCCGCTTGACCGCCAGCGGATATTCCGCGCGGATGTAGATGACGCCGGTGTGCGCGCCGATCGCGTAACCGCCGATGGCCATCGCTTCAAGGACGGTGTGGGGATCGCCTTCCAGAACCGCGCGGTCCATGAAGGCACCGGGGTCTCCCTCGTCGGCGTTGCAGATGATGAACTTCTCCTCGGACTTCTGGTCGGCGGCGAACTGCCATTTGCGTCCGGTGGGGAAGCCGCCGCCCCCGCGGCCGCGCAGCCCGGAAGCACTGATGAGGTCGATCACCTCCTGCGGGGTCAGCGTGGTCAGCGCTTTGGCGAGCGCCCGGTAACCACCGGCGGAGATGTACTCCTCGATCTTTTCGGGATTGAGCCGACCGGTGTTGCGCAGCACGATCCGCGCCTGGAGTTCCCCGGGGGCGGGCTGTTCGAATTCCGGATAGTACCAGTTGCGTTCAAGCGTGCGGGTTCCCGGTGCGACGCCGTCGATTCCGGCAGCGAGGATGGCGGGCACCTGCTGCGGTGTGACTTCGCCGTAGATCAGCCGCCGCCCGGTGGCGCGTTCGACGAACATCACGACCGGTTCGGCGTAGCAGAGGCCCATGCAGCCGACTTCGCTCACTTCGATCGCGTTTTCGAGCCGCCGGTCGGCGATCTCCTGATAGATGGCTTTGAGGACGGGGGTGGTTCCGGCGGCGATGCCGCAGGTTCCCATGGAAACGAGCAGTTTGACCGGCTGCTGCGGCCGGTTTCCAAGTTCTTCGGCGATCCGCTCCAGAGTGGCGGGAGTATCGATTTTCATCGGCAATACCTCAGTTGATTCCAGATTATAACATTTCAGTCGGCGCAGTCGGCGAGGATGCCGGCGACCTTTTCGGCGGTGACGTTTCCGTAGACCTTGTCATTGACCATGACGACGGGGGCGAGGCTGCAGGCACCGACGCAGCGGAGCGCGCCGAGGAAGAATTTGCCGTCCGCGGTACTCTGTCCTTCTGAGATGTTCAGTCGGCGCTTGAACTCGTCGAGCACCTTCGGCGCCCCCTTGACGAAGCAGGCGGTGCCGGTACAGACATTGATTTTATAGCGGCCGACCGGCTGATCGGTGAAATAGCTGTAGAAACTGATGACGCCGTAGATTTCGGCCCGGGAGAGCTTGAGCCGCGATGCGACAAACTTCTGGACCTCTTCGGAAAGATATCCGAAAAGATGCTGGGCACGGTGAAGAATCTGAATCAGCAATCCGCGGCGGCGGTCCGCCGCCTGGCCGTTGAGCAGCGAGGTGATATACCGGTCGAGCTCGTCGAACTTCTTCGCGTCTTCCGGCGAACGTACGCCGGAGCCGCAGCCTTCATGGCACTTACAACTCATCTTGTTCTCCCTGGTTGTGGTTGGTATTTTTTTAAGAATAGGCCCGCCCGGGAGAAAATTCAACTCGATAAAAAAATATTTTTCAATTTTTTTTGCAGAAACGTAAATTGCTTACGCTCAATCGATAAA
>CAZPWP010000054.1:324-2904 GCA_964590295.1 uncultured Victivallis sp. | reverse complement strand
TCGATCGCAATTTTGCTTTCGCCGCATCCGCAGCCGCAAGTCAACCTCCCCGGCGGAGAATCCCCGCCGGATCCCCTCTCCGTCGCACAGAGGGCGACGCGGAGTTTCAAAGCGGTCAGACGAAATGGATGTTGACCTCTTTCATGTAACGGTCGCGCAGCGCGGCGCCGAGCCGCTTGACGATGTTGCGCCGCAACTCCAGATCGACCGGCAGATTGGGGTCCTGATGGGCCTCGTTGATCCGGGTGCCGACCAGAAAGTCGATCACGTCGTGACGGCGCATCAGCTCCGCCAGACGTCCGGCCGGGTCGAGGTGGGAGTGTTCGCCGTTCTCCAGATAACGGGCGGCGCGGCTCAGCGTGAAGATCCCCTCGGTGACGAGATCCGCCCCCTCCATGTGCGACGGCGGCGGCAGGTCCCCCGCGGCGGAGAAATCGATGGTGAGCGACCGGTGAAGTTCGCGCGAGATGATTTCGGCGGAGGTTCCGCCGGAGATCACCTTGGTCCCCTTGAAGTCGCGGAAGATCCGGGCGCACTCGGCATCGCGGCTCTGGTCGAAGGGGGGACCGGTGAAGAGCAGCATCCGGCGCGGCTCCCGGAAACAGAGGCAACCGACAGTGATATCGTCGGCCGGACGCAGTTCCGGTTCGTGAGCGACCGCTTCGCGCAGGACCCGTTCCGACAGCTCCTGGGCGGAGATATCCGGCTGTTCGGCGATGGTGGACCTCACGTAGTCGCGGACGCCGGAGTTGCGCCAGCCGAGCGGAAAGCTGGGCGAACCGAGTCCCGCCTGGGTGACGCCGTCGGAGAAGAAGATCAGCCGGTCCCCCGGACGCGCGCCGAAAGTGTAGGCGGTCATGGTCCGATCGCGGTAGCGGGGCGAGGAGAACTCCCTGCCCTCGACCGGGAACGGTTCGCCGCCGCGGAAGAGCAGAAATTCGGGATTCCCCATCTCGACCACCCGAGTGAGTCCGCCGAGCCGGGTATCGACGATGGTGAAGGTGGCGTAACTGATCTGGCGGACCTGACAGACCGGCAGCGCATCCATGATGATCTCGGCGGAGTGGACGATCTCTCTATCCTCCGCGCTGAACCGCAGCGCCATCGTCGTGGTCATCAAGGCGAGGATGTTCGCCTTGAGACCGTGGCCGAGGCCGTCGGCGAGGACCGCGAGCAGCCGCTCCTCCGCCGGAATCCGCTTGAAGGCGATCGCGTCGCCGCACGCCTTCTCGGCGAAGTGGCAGCACTGGGAGTACCCGGTGTCAATGAAGAGATCGGCATTTTTCGGATTCATGGTTCGGAGTTCTCCGCGTTTTCAGCTTCGATGAGATCGGTGTCGTCGGCGTAGTCGTCGGCGATCGACCGGAGCAGAAGTTCGGTATCAGCCATCTGTTCGCCGAGGCGGCAGGCGATCTCCTGCACGGTGGCGATGTTGCGGTCGATCACCTTGCGGGCGCGGGCGGCAATCTGTTCGCGCCGCAGTTCGGTGTTGGTGACGTCGAAGATCACCGCACCGACCACCTGCCCAGGTTCGATGCTGAAGAGGTTGAGGTTGAAGAGCCTCTTGCCCACCTTGAGCGAATCGCGGCGGACGTCGCGCCCGCTCTGGAGTGTCGACTCGAACAACCCGATGAAGGAGGGCACGATCCGGCGCAGGTCCGCGCCGACCAGCCCCGGACAGGCGTCGAACATCTCGACGTTCTCCTCGCCGAAGAGCTTGGCGAAGTTGCGGTTGCATTCAATGATGGAGAGCTCCCGGTCGACGATCACCACCCCGGAGGAGATGCTCCGCAGAATGGCGTTGGCCTTCTTCTGCGCCTGTTTGCGCAAATAGGAGACGCACATCGACGGCTCCGCGCGCCCGGCGATCATCGCTTTGGCGAAGTTCCGGCAGGTGTCGTAGCCGCAGCCGTCGCAGTTGAGTTCATCTTCGGGCGTGGTCTTGCCGATGCTGCGGAGCGCGGCGATGATGTCGCCCGGTTCGGCGGGCGCGGCGGCGGCGGCGGGAAATGCGGCATGGATGCTCCCCGGCGTGTGCCGTTCGCGCGGACTCTCCGGCATCCGGGCATGGCGCAGCACCCGCAGCCGTTCGAGCAATCCGGGCGAATCGTGTTCGGAACAGGGACCATGGACACATCCGCCGGGACAGGCGAGCATTTCGACGAAAACCGCTTCTCCGCCCGGCACGTTCTCCATACCGGAGAAGGCGAGCTTGAGACTGTCCAGTCCGGTCAGCGTGGCGTAATGGACGCGGTCGTTCGTGCTCTGAAAGCGGATCGTGTCGTTCATGCCTCCCTCGATCGGATACCGCGCGCCCTCCTCCGCCGCTTCCGGCAGAAAACGGTCGTCCGCTTCGGAAACCAGCCGTTCCGGCACGATCGCCGCTTCGCGCAGCATCTGGCGCAGTTCCGGATAGGTGAGCGCGAGATTGAGCAGTTCCGGATTGCGGTCCGCTTCGTTCTTCTTGCCGATGCAGGGGCCGATGAAAACCACCCGGATCCCGTCACCGAAGGTGTCGCGCAACAGCCGGCAGTGGGCCATCAGCGGGGCACCGACCGGCGTGATCGCCGGCCCCAGACC
>CAZPWP010000054.1:0-314 GCA_964590295.1 uncultured Victivallis sp. | reverse complement strand
TCGGACAGGCCGACGAGAGCAGCAGCCCGCCCGCTCCGGCATCGAGTTCCCCGGCCATCCGGGCGGAGACGAGCTGGGCGCCGAGGGCGGTTTCGCTGACTCCGGCGAATCCGAGCAGCTTCAGCGCCCGGATGAGCTTGCCCGCTTCGAGGTCGCGGAATTCGCTGACCCACGACGGTGCGATCGAGGCGTAGACCGGGGCGGAATCCTGCAGCAGCAGCCGGGCGCGGCCGGTATCGTTGCGCACCTGCTTGGCCTTGACCGGACACACTTCGACACATTTTCCGCAGGCGACGCAGAGTTCGGGAATGACC
>CAZPWP010000053.1:6955-10934 GCA_964590295.1 uncultured Victivallis sp. | reverse complement strand
AGTCGAGCGGAGCCGCTCCGGCGATTGAGGAGTTGCCGGGCACCGCCCGGCAATGCAAGGCCCGCAGGGCCGCATGCGGAGAAGCCGGCAGCACGGTCCCGTCTTCTCGCGGGCGAAGAGGTCTGGAGGGCGTCCGGCCCTCCGGCTCCCGCAACCATCATATTCTCGCGGTAGTTCGAATATTCGCCCCTATCCCGACCGTGTCCCGCAGAAGTCGGAACTTTCCGCCCCGATATCGTCTTTCCATGCCGGAAGAGGCTGCTGCGCTGGAAAGTGATGGAAAATGGAAGATTGCTGTTGATTTTCCCGAAATGAACTGCTATATTAAATATTTTATCAGTTCCGTAATGCGGATGGGTAAAATGTGCAGTAAACGCTTTTGGTTCCGAATCCCGATTTTGATGATCTTGTTTGCGGCATCCGCCCTGGCCGTCAGTCTCTATTACAACGGTTGGGCCTGGGAGGAGGAGGAGGGCTGTCGCATCCCTCTGCCGGCTTTCCTGGTATTCGTCGTCTGGCCGTTCTCCTATTTCGTGTTGATCGCCGTCGGGCGCTACTTCTTCTATCGCGAGACACCGATGCTGCCGCCGGAGGAGCTTCCCCGCTGCACCGTCATCATGCCCGCTTACAACGAGGGGCAGCACGTGTTCGATGCTCTCGCCAGCATCTGCGCCTCTGATTATCCGGCGGAGAAACTTGAAATCATCGCCGTCAACGACGGCAGCATCGATGATACGCTGCTCTGGATCAATCGTGCCTCGGAGGAGTTTCCCGGGCGGATCCGGGTGGTCGATCTCAAGCGGAACGGCGGCAAGCGGTTCGCTCTCTACACCGGGTTCCGGATGGGTACGGGCGAGGTGTTCGTCACCATCGACAGCGATTCGCAGGTGGCGCCCGACGCCATCGCCAAGATGGTTTCGCCGATTGTCCGCGACAGCCGTATCGGAGCGGTTTCCGGCAATATCCTGGTTGCCAATTCCGAGGGCGCGTTCCCGGCGATGATCGACTCCGGATTCACCTTCGCCTTCGACTTCATTCGCGCCGGGCAGAGTGTCTGGGGCAGTGTCTTCTGCGCGCCGGGCGCGCTGAGCGCCTACCGCCGGGAAACCGTTCTGCCGCTGCTCGACGAGTGGCGCGATCAGAAGTTCATGGGCCGCCCCTCCGGCATCGGCGAGGACCGCGCCCTCACCAATCTGGTGCTGCGGGCGGGGAAATGGGTCACGCTGCAGCGCAGCGCCCTTCTCTACACCAATGTGCCGGAAACCTACAAGAGCGTCTGCCGTATGCTGCTGCGCTGGGAGCGGAGCAACATACGCGAAAACTTCGAGATGTACCGCTTCATCTTCCGCAATTTCGACTGGCGCAACGCGCGGCGCTGGTTCATGCTGTTCACGTTGCTGGAGTACTCTACGATGACGCTGCTGCCCGGGGTGATGATCGGATTCTCGCTCTACAACATTGTGTTGACAAACGGTGCCGTGCTCTTCATCACCGGCGCGGTGGCGCTGCTCTGGGCGTCGCTTCCGGCCGCGATCAATTTGCACCGCAACTCCACGAAACTGGTCTGGTTCAGCTTCGTCTACGGGATCGTCCATGCCATGACGCTCTTCTGGGTGGTGCCCTACGCGCTGGTGACGGTGGGCAACTCCCGCTGGCTCACCCGGATCGGCGCCAATTCCGCCGGGAAATTCTGAACTTCTCTGTTCCGGGGAAATCTTCTTAAAAAAAGAGTTTTACAGCTGCGACGGTTTGCAATCGGGCGGACCGCCGGTTATATTAAAGAAATATTGGTTCATTCAACGGCCGGCCGGATTCTCCGGCCCAATTTATGACAGGAGCAGAAAAAATGCAGAACATGGAAATTCTCCACGACAATGACGCCGATTTCGGCGTGCTCAACGGGAAAACAATCGCCGTCATCGGCTACGGCGCCCAGGGCCGCGCCCAGGCGCTTTGCATGCGCGATTCCGGGCTCAATGTCATCATCGGCATCCGTCCGGGCAAATCCAGGGACGCCGCCGACCAGGACGGTTTCGAGACCCTGACCGTCGCCGAAGCCGCCAGGCGCGCCGACATCATCCACATCCTGCTGCCGGATGAGCTGCACGGCATCATCTATGAGGCGGAAATCGCTCCGGTCGTGACCGCGGGCAGGACGCTCTCCTTCTCTCACGGCTTCAGCATCGTCTTCGGCGAAATCAAGCCGCCGAAGGATGTCGACGTCATTATGATCGCCCCGAAGAGCCCTGGAACCGAGGAGCGCAAGCGCTTCGTCGAAGGCTTCGGCGTGCCCGGGCTGATCGCGGTCAAGCAGAACTACTCCGGCAAGGCCCGCGAGGTCGCTCTGGCGATCGCCAAGGCCGAGGGGCTGACCCGCGCCGGCGTGCTCGAGTGCACCTTTGAGCAGGAGACCTATGAAGACCTCTTCGGCGAGCAGAACGTGCTCTGCGGCGGCATGGTCGACCTGATGAAGTACGGTTTCGAAACTCTGATCGAGGCGGGATATCCGCCGGAGATGGCCTACTTCGAGTGCATTCACGAGGCGAAGCTGATCGTGGACCTGATCTACGAAGGCGGCATCCAGAAGATGAACGCGGTCATCTCCAACACTGCGGAGTGGGGCGAGTACGACAACGGTCCGTGGATCATCAATCCGGAAGTCAAGGCCCGGATGAAGGAGTCCCTGCGCCGCATCGAATCCGGCGAATTCGCCAGGAAGTGGATGGCCGAAGCCAGGAACGGTTCGCCGAACCTCAAGGCCAAACGTGCCGCGCTGGGCGAACATCCGGCGGAGATCGTCGGTGCCCGCATCCGCAGCCTTTTCCAGAAGAAGTGATTGCGGAAGAACGCGTTTCGCGTATGAGAAAGGGTGGAATACCGGGACAATACGGTGTTTCCATCCTTTTTTTTATCTGAACGAAAAGGAGCTGTTATGAGCCGATTTTCCCAACTGGTGTGGCGCGCCGATGACGTGCCGGAAGAACTTCACGAAATGCTGACCGTTCTGGGCGAAGAGTATCCGATCGCCGATTTCGGCCGGGGGCTGAGGCTGAAATTCCGCCGGGTGGCGGCGGAGGAGACGCTTTCCCGGGTGATCCGCACGCCCGGGGAGGCGCTGGTGGAGTACAGCTCCGTCGCAGCCGCCGCACGCGGCGTCGGGGCGGTGCTCGCCGGACTGGACGGCGAGGAAAACACCCCGTTCCGCACGTTGGGAATCATGCTGGATGTTTCCCGCAATCTGGTCATGCGGTCGGACCACCTGAAGATGTGGTTCCGAAGACTTGCTCTCACCGGTTATAATATGGTCATGCTCTATACCGAGGATACCTACGAGCTGCCGGACGAGCCGTTTTTCGGATACATGCGCGGCGGCTACACCGCCGATGAGATCCGGGAGCTCGATGACTATGCCGCGCGGCTCGGAATTGAACTGATCGGCTGCATTCAGACGCTCGGGCACCTCTCTCAGATTCTCAAGTGGGACGGTGCCTACGACAAGGTGAAGGACACCAACAGCGTTCTGTTGGTCGATGCGCCGGAGACTTATGAGCTGGTCGGCAAGATGATTCGCTTCTGGAGTGAAAATCTTCGGAGCCGCCGCATCCACATCGGAATGGATGAAACTCATGATCTCGGGCGGGGGCGTTTTCTCGATCGCCATGGCTGCCAGAGCGGTTTTGAGCTTTTCAACCGCCACCTCGGTCGGGTCAATGAAATTTGCCGCGAAAACGGAATGGAGCCGATGATCTGGTCGGATATGTACTTCCGATTCAGCAATCCGGATCAGATCTACTACGACCTTTCGCACCCGATTCCGAAGGAGGTGCAGCAGAAGATTCCGCGGAATGTCCAGCTGGTCTACTGGGATTACTACAACGAGAAGTCCGAAGTATATGAGAAGATGATCGAGCGCCATCGCGACCTTGGCTACGAGCCGGTGATGGGCTCCGGCATCTGGACCTGGCGTCGGCTCTGGTAC
>CAZPWP010000053.1:4489-6945 GCA_964590295.1 uncultured Victivallis sp. | reverse complement strand
CAGACCCGTCGCACCGTGGAGCCCTGCATTGCCGCCTGCCGCAAATGGAAGGTGAAGGAGCTGTTTTTCACCATGTGGGGAGACGATGGAGCCTACTGCAATCTCGACTCCGCGCTGGCTGGAATCTGCTACTCCGCCGATCTCATTTACGGCGTTTCGTCGAAGGACACGAAGCGGATGGCGAAGCGGTTCGAAGCGGTCTGCCGGAGCAGTTTCGAGGCACACCTGACCGCGGGAGAGCTGGATAAACCGCTCTCTTGCGGCGACGGAAAGTTTGCGCCGCGGGCGGCGGAGCTGATCTGGGACGATCCGCTGCTGGGCATCCTCTACGACGACTGCAAGCGGCGCGATCCGGAGTTCGATCTCAAGCTGCTGGAGCGCTACGAGGAGATGCTCTGCAAACTTCTTCCCTGGCAGGAAGAGGCCGCCGCCGGGGACTTTGAGCATATCCTCAATGCGCTGGAACTGCTGATCCGGAAGCTGGAACTGCGCGGCGCGCTCGAAGCGGCCTACGCGCAAGACGATCGGATTGCCTTGCGGCAGATCGCCGTGTCAATGGTTCCGGCGGCGATTGCGGCGATGCGGGAGTTCGATGCGAGTTTCCGGAGGCAGTGGCTCGACTGCGGCAAGGTGTTCGGGTTGGAGGTGATTCAGCGCCGCAACGCCGGGCAGATCGCGCGGCTGGAGGAGACGGCGCTGCGGATCCGCGAATATCTCGATGACCGCATCAGCTCGATTGATGAACTCGATGCGCGTCCCTCCGGTACGGATATTGTCAATATCTGCGGCACCGTCAATTCGGTGGTATCCGGTTCCAACCTGGTGTAATGATGCCGGCGGAGGATCTTCTCAGGCAGGCTCCGGGAGAGCGGATTGTGGTTTGCGACGACTGGCGGCGCGAACTTGTCGCCCTTCTGCCGGCGCTTCCCGGCGGGCCGCTCGCGGTGTTCACCGGGCGCCGTTCGGTCGACGCGAACGGGAGCTGGGCGGAGTTTGCCGCTGCTGCCGCGGAAACGGGACGGAAGGTGGTCCGTTTCTCCGAGATCGAAGCGGAACCCTGTACCGACACGGTGGAAGGAATGGTGGAATTTCTCGCATCGGTCTCTCCCGCCGCGGTGGTCGCCATCGGCGGCGGAAGCGTGATGGATGCGGCAAAAGCGGCGCTTCTGGTGCGCGAAAGCGGTATGCCGCTCGGTGAACTTTTCGGGGTGAACCGCTATTCCACTGCACATCCGGAGGCGAAACCGGCGCGGGTGCTCTGCATTCCCACCACCTCCGGAACCGGTTCTGAAGCGACGCCGTATTCCAACATCGTGGATCGGAAACTCGGGGTGAAAAAGCTGATCTCCGAACAGTTGATCGTGCCGGAGACGGCGATCGTCTCGCCGCGTCTCGCGGCGGCCATGCCGAAGGCGCTCACGCTGGCGACCGGATGTGACGCGCTGGCCCATTCGATCGAAGGGTTTCTCAACACCGGGGCGGATGCGAACGAGCAGCGGGCGAATGCGTGGGCGCGGGAGAGCATCCGGCTGATCCGCGGGGCGCTGCCCGCCGCCGTGGCCGATGGGGCCGACGGGGAGGCGCGTCGGGCGATGGCGCGCGCCGCGACGCTGGGCGGAATGGTGATCCGGTTCAAATCCACCGGATTGCCGCATCTGTGCAGCTTCTCCTGGTTTGGACGGCTGGCGCACGGGATCGCCGTTGCGATGCTGCTGCCCGCCGCGTGGAATTACTACCTCGGCAATCCTGCGGTGGCGATGCGGACGATGGAGCTCGCACCGGTTTTCCCTGGGCGGACGCCGCAGGAGGTGATCGCCTCGTACCGCGATTTTCTGGACCGGCTGGGCGTGCCGAAAGCGCTCCGGGAGTGTCCCGGAATCACGCCGGAACTTCTGGCGTCGACCGCAGCGTCGGCGGGGGAGAACCGAATGAAACTCGAACTTGCTCCCCGGCCGGTGCCGGTTGCGGAGTCGCGCGGAATTCTCTCCGCCCTGTTGAAACAAGCGTATGAAGGAACTTTGCAATCATGGTAAATGTCATTGCGCGCAGCCGGCTTAAGAGCGGCTGTATGGAGGAGTATCTGCGGATACTCAAGGCGAACGTCCCGACGGTTCTGGCCGAGGAGGGGTGTTTGCGCTATGAGCCCTGTCTGGATGTCGATACGGATCCTGCCAAAGGGGAGTACGTCACCATTCTGGAGAGCTGGGAGTCGCAGGCGCATCTGCAGGCGCATCTGGCGACGAAGCACATGGCCGCGTTCCGGGAAGCGGTCGCGCCGCTGCGGGAAGAGAACACCGTTCTGGTGGTGACCCCCGCCTGACGGCGAAGCGGGAGGGCGCCGTATCTTCCGGCGCCAGTCTGTCGGGCCGGGGCGCGAATTGGGGCGGCGGACGATGAGCCGGATGGCGAAGCCATGGTCGTAAAACACACTGCCGTGGACGGAGCACTGCGGAATC
>CAZPWP010000053.1:0-4389 GCA_964590295.1 uncultured Victivallis sp. | reverse complement strand
GCTGCCGGAACGGGCATAGTTGATGACCTTGTTCCGGTGGTGTTCATCGAGAAGAAATCCGTGCCGGGGACACAATTCGGCATCTTTTGCCGCATCGCGCAGGAGCCGTCCTTCGTCCGGGGATAGGGGTTCAGATAGAGCGTCTCATGCTGGAGCAAAATGATCCACCCCTTTCCGGCCCGGACAATGTCGGCGGCCGGCTTTTCGGCGATGCCGTCCTCCCTGTAATATCGACCGTTGCGGCTGTTGTCCAGCACGACGGCCGGCATTTTTCCTTTGACGGGAACGGAGGGGTGGACGGTGGCGTTGCAGTAGAGTTTCTCAATGCCGCGGCAGGGATGATCCTCAAGTTGCTCTTTTCCTGATTCCGGTTCAGAGCATTTCGAGTGCGAGACGGATGCGCCGGAGCGACTCCTCTTTGCCCAGAATCTCCATGATCTCCGCCGGGCCGCCGGGGGTGACCAGGCTGCCGGAGACTGCGATCCGGACTCCCCACATCGGCAGTCCGAGCTTCATGCCGTGCTCCGCGGCATAGCTGGTGAAGAGGGCGCCGAGCGCTTCCGCACTCCACTCCTGCTGCGCTTCGCAGGCGGGCAGCTGATCGGTGAGGATCGATTTCGCGATCTCCGGATTGGATTTGCTCTTCTTGTTGCAGAAGAAGTCGACGGGGTAGCCGGGCAGTTCTCGGAGAAAGGCGATCTTCTCAGGAATCTCGTCGAACTTCTCGATCCGCTGCTGAAGGAGCGACGCGATCTTGCTCCACTTCTCCGCGAGGGGAGTGCCTTCGAGGCCGCTGAAGGGGAAACTCCGGCGGGCGAACTCCTCCGGCGCCATCGCCTTGATGTATTCGCCGTTCATCCACTTGAGCTTGCCGTAGTCGAAGACCGCGGGAGATTTGTTGAGTCCGTGGATGTTGAAGATTTCGATCAGTTCCGGCATCGGGAAGATTTCGCGGTCGTTCTTCGGCGACCAGCCGAGCAGGGCGATATAGTTGACGATCGCCTCGGGGAGGTATCCTTCGGCGACGAGGTTTTCGAAACTCACCGAACCGTGCCGCTTGGAGAGTTTGGCGATGGTGCCGTCCTCGCTCCGGCCCATGATGAGCGGCAGATGGACATACTGCGGAATCTCCCAGCCGAAGGCGGTGTAGAGCAGATTGTATTTCGGGGTGGAAGGCAGATACTCCGAACCGCGCACCACGTGGGTGATCTGCATCAGGTGGTCGTCGACGACGTTGGCGAAATTGTAGGTCGGCATGCCGTCGCGCTTGATGAGGATCTGGTCGTCGAGCACCTTGTTCTCGATGGTGATCCGGCCGAAGACGAGGTCGTCGAAGGTGCTGACGCCATCCTTGTCGATCTTCTGGCGGATGACGCAGGGCTTGCCGTCGGCGAGATGCTTCTTCACCACCGCTTCGGAGAGGTTGCGGCAATGGCCGTCGTAGCCGGCGGAGACGCTCTCTTCGTCATCGTCGCGCTCTTCGGTTTTGTCGCAGAAGCAGTAGTAGGCCGCGCCGCGCCGGACCAGCTCTTCGGCACAGGCGAGGTAGATCGACTTGCGTTCGCTCTGGATGTAGGGACCGAAGTCGCCGCCGACATCCGGACCTTCATCATGGGGGAGCCCGGCCTGTTCGAGAGTGCGGTAGATCACTTCGACCGCGTTTTCGACATAGCGACTGCGGTCGGTGTCCTCGATGCGCAGGATGAATCTGCCCCCCTGCGATTTCGCCAGCAGAAAGGCATAGAGGGCGGTGCGGAGGTGGCCCACGTGCATGAAGCCGGTCGGGCTCGGGGCGAAACGGGTTCTGACGGTCGATGTGTTGCTCATAGCTGTGATATCCATCTGTGGAGTTGTTGTTTCTGAAGTCATCCGTTCAATGTACAGTCGGAATGGTCTGATTGCAAATTCCCGGCGGAGGAATCCGCTGGGAAACGGCGCTTTTTTGCGGATTCCTCCTGGAAAGCGGAGGCAGTGCGCGCTGTTTTATGCGGATTGCTTTCCAGAAGAGATTGTTTTTCAGAATACCCGGATTTCCCATGACACAGGATATGACTGTCGGCGGCCCGCTGCGGCGGATCGTGATGTTCCCCATTCCGCTGCCGATCGGCAACCTCTACCATATCGCCGACGCGGTGATCGTCTGCCGCACCATCGACGTGCAGACACTGGCGGCGGTGTCGCCGGCCGCGAGCGAACTTCTCGTGCGTTCGTTCGGCGCGCCGCTGCCGGGGCGTGGTTCGGGTACGCGGGGGGGTACCTCTCGAATCCCGCCGCGTGGATCGGGGCATGGATTCCGCTCATCTGGAGCTGTCTCCGGCCGATCCGGCGTCTTGCCGGGCGTTCCTTCTGCGCAGGACTCAGGAGATCTCGAAGACCTCGCCGCAGCCGTAGTAGCCGCCGCCGACGACGAACTGGGTGAGTCCCGGAGCAAGTTCCTCGGCGTAGTTCTAATGGAAATGGACATGCCCGGCGAGCACCGCCTTGAGCAGCGGTTCCCGCTTCAGGCGTTCGATGAAATCCAGGGTGGTCTCGTCTGGCAGGCAGGTGTTGAATTTCCGGTGCCGTTCCGGTGCGTCGGGCGGGCAGCCGATCAGCGCGAGCGAGCCCTTCCCCTCGGTGTCGAGCCGGTAGTCGCCGAGCGCCGGGGTGTAGATCGGGTTGTGGATCAGCAGGAGTATCGGCAGCCCCCGTTCGACCTCCCGTTCGAACCGTTCCCGCTGGTCGGCGGTGAAGCGGTAGTCGCCGTTGTCGAGGTCGTTGCGGAAGTAGCGCGGCACCAGGCGTCGCCCCGCTTCCGCCTCCTCCGGCGTCTCCGGATGCTGCCCCGAGTAGTGGGTATATTCGTGGTTTCCGGCGCACAGGAAGTAGTCGATCCCGGCCAGGTCGAAGAGCTTCTGCGCCACTTCGAGATTCTGCAGTGAGACGAAGTCGATGAGATCGCCGCTGTGGAGCATGAGATCGCAGTGGTCGCGGGTGTAGAGCAGCGCGTCGAGAAAGTAGGGCACATTTCTGCCGACGTTGGTGTAGACGTACTCGCCGTAGCGGCGGATGGCGACGTTGTATTTGGCGGCGTTGTCGCGTCCGTCGGCGAAGAGCAGATGGGTGTCGGCGATGTGGAGGCAGCGCAGCGGCTTCCCGATGCCGGCGCGGAGCTGAATGACCGGATATTTCATGATTTCTGAATTCCTCTGCTGGTGTTTTTCCTTATCATATCACAATTGACTTGCATCGCCGCCCGTTGTGTGATATTTTTGATGCGGAATAACGAAAAAAGATACGGAATAACGAAACCATGCGGCCGCTTCCCGATCTCGAACTCTTTGAACGACAGTTCGCCCGCTTTCAGGCGCGCGTCCCGGAGGGCGGTTCGATCTTCCGGGCGGGGGAGCACGGTGAAGGGGAGGCGGCGCGCTATGAGGGAGAGGAGCTGCCGCCGGAGCTGAGCTGTTTTTCCGCCTACCACACCTTTCTCGCGGGATACAGTTTTCAGCGGCGGTTCCGGCAGAGTTTTCTCTCACTGGAGTATGTGGTGTCGGGGGAGATCCTGCTGCGCTGCGGCAGCCGCGCTTACGCCGCCGGCCCCGGCGACCTCTTTCTGTTGCGGCCGGGAGTGGAGAACGACTGGCTTCATCCGGCCGGAACTGCCTGCGAGAAGTACGGCATCCTGATGCGCGGGAAACTGCTGGGATTGCTGCTGGAACAGTTGCAGCTCGACCGGGTCGATTTCGTCCCCGGCACGGAGCCGGAACGGGTGAAGTCGCTCTTCCGCCGCGTCTTCCGTCATCTGCGCGCCGGGGCGGCGCCGCTGCTGGGCGGGGATGCGTTCGCCGTGCTGCAGATGGTGCGCCGTTTTCTCGACGGCGCACCGCCGCTGCCGGAAGCGGACCGGGCGATTCTGGAGTATTTCGAGGGGCATTCTCTGGAGCCGTTCCATCCCTGCGAGGTTGCGGCCCGGTTCGGCATGAGCGAGCCGACCTTCCGCCGCCGGGTGGTGGCGCTCACCGGGCGGACGCCGTTTCAGCAGGCGCTCCACCTGCGGATGCTCCAGGCGGAGAAGCTGCTGCTGGGGAGTTCGCTCCGGATCAAGGAGGTCGCCGCCGAATGCGGATATCATTCACCTTATCATTTCGCCAATGAATTTCGACGGATTTATGGTGTCTCTCCCTCTCGCTATCGGGAGAAGGGCTGCGGAACGCATAACGTAGAGGAGACGGAGAAGGTATGAGAGAGGGGTTCTTCTCCGGTTTGAGCCACGATTTGCCTCAAAAATAGGGTTTGAAAATCTGAATAGATGGAAAAAGGCCGACATCGCCCTGATTGTTTCCGGAACAAAACGGTTCTTCTCCGTTTTGAGCCACGATTTGCCTCAAAAATAGGGTTTGAAAATCT